>CAYMOD010000149.1:0-5810 GCA_964391945.1 uncultured Rhodobacterales bacterium
CAGATCGACACCATTTCGGGACGGGAATAGCGCGGGATCATCGCTCGAACCTTTTGCTGCGGGGCATGCGGCGTCATAGACTGCCGTCCCCGACCGAAGCAAGCGAGGCACCCGATGCGGCTCGACGCGTTCCGCGGCGACTGGAATCTCACCCGCAGGATCGAGGATCGTCGCGCCGGCCGCTGCGGGCATTTCACCGGCAGCGCCCGGTTCCTGCCCATGACCGGGGGCCTCGACTACCGCGAGGAGGGCATGCTCACCCTCGGCGGCGCCCCCTTCCGCGCGAGCCGGCGCTATCTCTGGTCGGAGCCGGGAGCGGGCACGGTCGAGCTGCGCTTTGCCGATGGCCGTTTCTTCCACCGCTTCCGCCTCGACGCCGGACACCCGGCCGCCGAGCATCCCTGCGGCGACGATCTCTACCGCGTCGCCTACGATTTCAGCCGCTGGCCGTGCTGGCGCGCGGAATGGCGCGTGATCGGCCCCGCGAAGGCCTACACCCTCGTCTCGGAATACCGTCCAACTGGACAGGGGGAGGAAACCACGGCATGACCGCCGCAATGTACCGCTGAAGGGAGCTCACGCGCATGGCCGAAACCCTGCACAATCCGGGCCGGACGCCGGTTCTGGCCGAAACCTTCTGGGACGCCGAGGGGGTGCCGCTCCTCGCCAAGCGCGTCCTCCTCGTCACCCTCGGCATCGCCGCTCTCGCCCTGACCGCGAAGATCCAGGTGCCGGTCTGGCCGTCGCCGGTGCCGATCACCATGCAGACCTTCGCCGTCCTCGCCATCGGCGCCGCCTACGGGCCGCGGCTCGGGGTGGTCACCTTGCTTGGCTATCTCGCCATCGGCGCGCTCGGCTGGGACGTCTTCGCCGGCTCCTCGGCCGAGGCGAACGGGATCGCCTACATGGCGGGTTCGACCGGGGGCTATCTCGTCGGCTACCTGCTGGCGGTGGTGGCACTCGGCGCGATGGCGCGCCGGGGCTGGGACCGCAGCATCGCCGGCACCGCCGCCGCCTTCGCGATCGGCACCGTCCTCATCTACATCCCGGGCGTGCTCTGGCTCGGCATGCTCTACGGGTTCGACCAGCCGATCCTCGCCTGGGGGCTCACGCCGTTCCTGATCGGTGATGTCCTGAAGGCGGGCCTCGCCGCGCTGCTGCTGCCGGGCCTCTGGAAACTCGTCGGCCGCGCCCGCGCCTGAGACCCGAGCAGAATGGAAGCCCGGTAAAATAAGGGGCCGCGGATACTGACCGCGGCCCCTCGCCTGATGAAATATGCTCTCATAATCGGCCGAACGCGCTCCGAGCGTCCAACTCACTGATAAAAATACTCCACCGCCATCCGGCTCCCCAAAGCACCGGCGCTGACTGCGACCCATCCGGCCCCTGCACGAACCGGACAGCCCCGCAAGGCCAATCGCAGGCGGCGTCCATCCGCGCTCCGGCACGCGCCCGGATGTCGGGCAGCGAAATCGCGGGCCAGGCACGAATTGCCCTCAAATGCGCGACGCTCCCCACGAGCGCCACGAACAGGAAGCTATAATCCGCCGCCGCTGTTTTCTTCCTCCAAATGGGGGATGAATCAACTCCTGTGAGTATAGAATCAGCGAGAGCTTCTATCATCTTATAGTTGAGCATCTATTCGCAATAGTTGTATACGTTGACAACTTGCCTCACCCCTGTCCAGATCCCCGTGAGGAGACAGGAGATTGGCGATGGGAGCGAGGTCCCGGCAGGATACGGATCTGCCCACGCTTATCGGCGACCTCTATCAGGCGGCGGTGCAGCCGGAACTCTGGAACTCGGCGCTCGACCGGATGAGCGACATCCTCGGCGGGGCGGCCTTCGTCTTCGGCGTTCACGACGACAAGGCCTTCGTCTTCGGCGCAATGACCCGTATCGACCCCGCGTTCTGGGAGCGGCTCCTCGCCGACTACCGCAGCGCCGAATCGAATCCCTTCGTCGCGGCGGCGCCCCGGCTGCCGCTCCTGCAGGCGATTCCGCGCCAGCAGATCCTCACCGACGACAGCTACTACCGCAGCAGCCTCTTCAACGAGATCCACCGCCCACAGGGCCTCGTCCATATCCGCGCCACCTGCCTCGGCCGGAGCGCCGGCAGGCTGATCTCCGCGAGCCTGATGCGGCGCGCCGGACGCGAGTTCACGGGCGAGCATGCGAAACTCTTCGAAATCCTGATGCCGCATCTTGGCCGCGCGATCGCGATGACGAAACGCACGCTGGAACTGGTGGCGGAACGTGACCTCGCCACCGCTGCGGCCGATGCCATGGCCGATGCGCTGATGGTCGTCGACGCGAGCGGGCGGCTCCTGTGGTGCAACGGCCACGGCGAGCGCATCCTCGAATCGGGCGACGGCCTCGCGCTGCGCCGCGGCCGGATCGTCGCCGCCTCCGGCGCGGAGCGCGAGCGATTCGCCCGGCTCATCGCGAGCGCCGCCAACCGCGAGGGCCTGCATGGCGGCAGCCTGAGGCTCCCGCGCCGCTCCGGCGCGAGCCCCTGGGCGCTGATCGTCATGCCGGTGCCGGACGGGGTCCCGGGCGCCGCGGGACAGGGGACCGCCCTCCTGCGGATCGTCGATCTCGAACGGCGGCCGGTCGCGCCGCAGGAACGCCTCACCGGGATCTTCGGCCTCTCGCAGGCGGAGGCGCGGCTTGCCACCGATCTCCTCGCCGGCGAACAGCTCGAAGCGATGGCAGCGCGGCGCCGACTCAAGATCTCGACGATCCGCACCCAGCTCCGCTCCACCTTCTCCAAGACCGGGACGAGCCGCCAGGCCGAACTGGTGCGCCTGCTCGCGCAGGTCGCCGACCCGACGGAGCATGATGCCAACCCCACCTGATCGCTGCGGAGAAGCAGGCATGAACAGCAACCCGCGCGCATCACTCGAGGAAGCGCACCGCGCCGATATGGCCGAGATTGCGGTTGCGCTGCGCGTAATCGATCCCGTAGCCGACCACGAACCGGTCGGGGATCTCGAATCCGGTCCAGCGCGCCCGCACGTCGACCTCGCGCCGGGTCGGCTTGTCGAGGAGCGCGCAGACCTCGAGCCGCGCCGGCCGCCGGGTGCGCAGGATCTCGAGGACGTGGTGGATCGTGTGGCCGGTGTCGATGATGTCCTCGACCACCAGCACGTCGCGGCCCTCGATCTCGCCGCGCAGGTCCTTGAGGATGCGCACCTCGCGGCTCGATTCCGTCCCCATCCCGTAGGAGGAGACCTCGAGGAAATCGACCTCGACCGGCAGGTCGAGCTCGCGCACGAGATCGGCGATGAAGATGAAGGAGCCCCGGAGCAGGCCGACGACGACGAGCTTGTCGGTCCCGGCGAAATGCGCCGAGATCTCGCGGGCGAGGGCTTCCACGCGGGCGGCGATGGCTTTCGCCGAGATCATCTCCTCGATGACGTATTCGCCGGCCATGCGCTCCTTCCCCGCCTTGCACCGGCGCGCACCATATGGTCATTGACGAAACCTCACAATCGGGAACGCGTTGGCAAACAACGAGGGAAGGAACCCGGATGCCGACCCATGCCGAGAAGCGCATCGTACCCTACAGCGCAGAGCAGATGTTCGACCTGATCGCCGATGTGCGCCGCTACCCCGAGTTCCTGCCCTGGGTCGCCGCCTGCCGGATCCGCGAGCGCAGGCCGCTCCCCGATGGTGAGCAGCTCGACGCCGATCTCATCGTCTCCTTCAAGGTCTTCCGCGAGAAGTTCGGCAGCCGCGTCACGCTGAAACCGGACGCGCGCTGCATCGATGTCGAATACCTCGAAGGACCGTTCCGCTATCTCAACAATCACTGGAAGTTCTACCCCAGGGGGCCGGATGCCTGCGAGATCGATTTCTTCGTCGATTTCGAGTTCCGCTCGGGGATTCTCCAGAAGCTGATCGGCGTCGTCTTCAACGAGGCGATGCAGCGCATCGTCCGCGCCTTCGAAACCCGCGCCGAAGCGCTTTACGGCAAAAGCGCCACCGCCTGACGCGCGAGCGCGAGCGCCACCTCGACGCTGCGCGCCCGCACGATCGCCCGTCCGAGCGGGCCGAAGTCGCGCCGCTCGGCCTGCGTCCCGGCCGCGGTTGCTGCCGCGAACCAGACAAGACCCTCGGGCTTCGCCTCCGACCCCCCCGGTCCCGCAACCCCGGTGACCGCCACCGCGACGCCCGCGTCCGACCGCGCAAGCGCCCCTTCCGCCATCGCCCGGGCAACCTGCTCGCTCACCGCGCCGTGCTCGGCGAGCATCGCCTCCGGCACGCCGAGAAGCGCGGTTTTTGCCGGATAGGAATAGGTGACGAAACCGCGGTCGAAGACGTCCGACGAGCCCGCGATCGCCGTCACCGCCGCCGAGACGAGCCCGCCCGTGCAGCTCTCCGCCGTCGCCAGCATCACGCTTCTGGCGCGGCAGGCATCGAGGAGCGCCCGCGCCAGATCCTCCGCCCGGCTTCCCATCCCGTCCGTCACATCAGCACGCCGTGCGAGATCGCCGCCGCCAGCATCACGGTGAGCGCGGCACCAAGGCCGGCCACCGCATCCCCGAGCATGACTCCCGCTCCGCCCTTCCGCCGTCGTGCCCGGGCCACCGGGCCCGGCTTCAGGATGGCGAGAAGCCGGAAGACGACGAACCCGCCGACCCAGCCTGGCCAGGGAAAGACCTCGGGCGCCGCTTCCATCCACCACAGCCCGCCCGATAGCGGCCAGAGCGCGATCCACTGACCCATCACCGCGCCGATCACCGCCCGCTGCCGCAGCACCGCCCCTGCCGACCAGAGGCCGAGCACGAACGCCACCGCCGTCGCCGCCGCGAGGAGCGGGAATCCTCCCGCCCAGTGCAGCCCCCAGGCGGCCGGGACCGCCAGCGCCGCGGCCACGCTCCCCGGCGCGAAGGGCATCCGCCCGACCGGCCCGAGCCGCGCCACCTGCTGCCGGAGCCCCCTCACACCCGTACCCCTGCCTGCACCAGCGTCGCAGCCGCCAATGCCGCGATCCCCTCCTCGCGGCCGGTGAAGCCGAGGCGTTCGGAGGTCGTCGCCTTCACGCTCACCCGGTCGATGCCGATCCCGGCGATTCGCGCAATTTCCGCCCGCATCGCCTCGGCATGGGGGCCGATCTTCGGCCGCTCGCAGATCAGCGCACAGTCGAGATGGGTGATCCGGAAACCCCGCTCCGCTGCCCGCTCCACCGCCTTCACGAGGAAGATCTCCGAGGCAGCACCCTTCCACGCCGGGTCGGAAGGCGGGAACCACGTGCCGATGTCGCCTTCGGCGAGCGCACCGAAGATCGCGTCGGTGATCGCGTGCATCGCGACATCGGCATCCGAATGGCCCTTGAGGCCGCGGTCGTGCGGCACCCGCACCCCGCAGAGCGTCACCGCATTACCCGGCCCGAAGGCGTGGACGTCGAAACCCTGGCCCATGCGCACGTCCATCGCCTGCTCCCTCTCCCGCGCCCGCTCGAGATCGGCGGCACCGGTGATCTTGAATCCCGCCTCGTCGCCCGGAACAAGCCGCACGGCGACCCCCGCGGCCCGCGCCACCTCGGCATCATCGGCCGCCTCGCCCCGGTGCGCGCGATGCGCAGCAAGGATCACCTCGAACCGGAACCCCTGCGGCGTCTGCGCCCGCCAGAGCCCCGCGCGCGGCACCGGCGCGATCGCCTGGCCATCCTCGCCCCGCCAGAGCGCGTCCACCACCGGGAGCGCAGGGATCGCGCCCTCGGCCTCCGCGAGCGCGGCGAGCACCCCGTCGATCACCGAGGTCCCAAGGAACGGCCGCGCCGCATCGTGAATCAACACCCGCGC
>CAYMOD010000150.1:0-1144 GCA_964391945.1 uncultured Rhodobacterales bacterium
GATGATGATGCAGATCGAACTCGTCGGCGAAGTGCCGTTCCGCGACGTCTACATCCATGCCCTCGTCCGCGACGAGAAGGGCAAGAAGATGTCGAAATCCCTCGGCAACGTCCTCGACCCGATCGAGCTCATCGACGAATACGGCGCCGATGCCGTGCGGTTCACGCTTGCCTCGATGGCGGCGATGGGGCGCGACCTCAGGCTCTCCCGGAATCGGATCGCCGGCTACCGCAATTTCGGCACCAAGCTCTGGAACGCGGCCCGGTTCGCGGAGATGAACGACTGCCGCCCCGATCCGGCATTCGATCCCCGCTCGGTCACTCTCACCGCCAACAGATGGATCGTCGGCGAGACCGGCCGCCTGCGCCAGATCCTCGACGAGACGCTGACCAACTACCGTTTCAACGACGCGGCCGCCAGTCTCTACGCCCATGTCTGGGGCAAGGTCTGCGACTGGTATGTCGAGCTTGCGAAACCCCTCTTCGCCGATCCCGCCAAGGCCGCCGAGACCCGCGCCACCATGGCCTGGGTCCTCGACCAGTGCCTGATCCTGCTCCACCCCTTCATGCCCTTCGTCACCGAGGCGCTCTGGGGGCAGCATGCGCGCGGGAAGCTTCTCGTCCACGCTGACTGGCCGACCTACGGCGCCGAACTGGTGGACGCGGCCGCCGATGCCGAGATGGGCTGGGTCATCGCGCTCATCGAGGAGATCCGCTCCGTCCGCGCCCAGATGCGCGTCCCCGCCGGCGCCCGGATCACGCTGCTCACTCTCGACCTCAGCGGAGCGCAGGAGGCGGCTCTCGCCGCCAACCGCCCCTTCGTCGAACGCCTCGCCCGCATCGAGCGGATCGAGGCGGCCCCGGAAGCCCCGAAGGGCGCCGTCACCCTCACCGTCCAGGGCGCGACGCTCTGCCTGCCGATCGCCGATGTCATCGACATCGACGCCGAGCGTGCGCGCCTTTCGAAGACGATCGCGAAGCTCGACAGGGAGGCGAAGGGCCTCAGGGCCAAGCTCGGCAACGAAGCCTTCGTCGCCCGCGCTCCGGAGGAGGTCGTCGACGAAGCCCGTACCCGGCTCGCGGCCGCGGAGGAGGAAATCGTCATCCTCCGCGCCGCCGAGACCCGGCTTGCGGCGCTCTGAGCC
>CAYMOD010000150.1:1244-5798 GCA_964391945.1 uncultured Rhodobacterales bacterium
CCGCGCCACCGCCGCGATCGCCGAGGCGGCGGCAGAGGTGTGGAAATATGGTGACTCCGAAGTCCACGACCTCAAGATCGCCATCGCCTCCCGTCACGATGTCACCCCCGCGAACATCGTCGTCGGCGAGGGGATCGACGGGCTCCTCGGGCTTCTCGTCCGCCTCCTCGTCGCACCCGGCACCCCTGTCGTCACCACCCGCGGCACCTATCCCACCTTCAACTACCATGTCGCGGCGTTCGGCGGCGTTCTCCACACCGTTCCCTACCGTGACGACCAGCCCGACCTCGACGGTCTCGCCGCCGCTGCGCACAAGACCCGTAGCCCTCTCGTCTACCTCGCCAATCCCGACAACCCGATGGGCCTCTGGCAAGCGGGCGGCGCGATCCGCGACTTCCTCGACGCGCTTCCGGACGACACGCTCCTCTGCCTTGACGAGGCCTATGCCGATACCGCCCCGGCCGGGGGGCTGCCGGATATCACGCCCGGCGATCTCCGCGTGATCCGGATGCGGACCTTCTCCAAGGCCCATGGCCTCGCCGGGCTCCGCGTCGGCTACGCGCTCGGCGCTCCCGACCTCGTGCGCGCCTTCGACAAGGTCCGCAACCATTTCGGCGTCGGCCGCATCGCGCAGGCAGGCGCCCTCGCCGCGATCGGGGACGAGGCGCATCTGCAGGACACGGTCGCCCGCATCGCCGAAGGCCGCGACCGTCTCGCCGCGATCGCGCGCGGGAACGGCCTCGTCCCCTTTCCCTCCGCCACCAATTTCGTCACCATGGATTGCGGCCGCGACGGCACCTTCGCCCGCGCCGTCGTCGCCGCGCTGGGCGAGCGCGGCGTCTTCATCCGCATGCCCTTCACGCCGCCCCAGGATCGTGCGATCCGCGTCAGCGTCGGCACCGAGGCCGATCTCGCGATCTTCGCGGAGACGCTTCCCGCCGCCCTCGCCGCGGCGCAGTCCTGAGCAGCCGTGCCGGAGGCGGGAGCCCGCACGTGCTTCCTCGCCACCGGTGTGCCATGCTACTCCCGCCACGAGGAGGACCAGCCCTTGTCTGCCAAGGCCAAACGAGCCCGCTCCGGCCTGAACCCGAAGAGCTATATCCGGCTCTGGCGGGACTGGCTGTCGCGCCAGCGCCGGCTGGTCTGGTTCGTGTTCGGGCTCATGGTGATCGAGGCGATCACCACGGCGAGCTACGCCAAGATCATGGAATGGATCATCAACGCCTACGAGACCGGCGATTTCACGGTGATCTGGTGGGGGCCGGTGCTGGTCATCGCGCTGACCGTCGCGCGGGGCGGGTCGGAATACGTCAAGACCACCCGCACCAACTGGATCGTGACGCGAATGGAAGCCGATCTCCAGAAACACATGTTCTCGCGGCTGGTCGGCGCCGATCTCGCCAATCTCCAGACCGAAGCCCCGGCCGGGCTCGCGGCGCGTTTCTCGTCCGACATCTCGCTGATATCCCGGGCGGCCAAGTCGATCATGACCGGCTTCACCGGGATTTTCGTCATCATCGCCACCTTCGTCACCATGCTGACGATCGACTGGCCGCTGACGCTGTTGCTGATCGTCGTCTTCCTGCTCGCCTACGCGCCGATCACCACCATCGGCCGCAAGCTGAAGCGGCTGTCGCGCCAGACCCAGGCCCAGATCGGCCTGATGACCGGCCAGGTCGTCGAAGGTCTTTCGGGCATTCGCCTCGCGCGCACCTATCAGCTCGAGGAGCCGCTGACGCAGCACGCCGGCCGGGTCTTCAACGAGTTGCGCGACCTCAAGCAGAAGCAGAACTACTGGAGCGCCCGGGTCTCGCCGCTGATGGAGGTGATCGCGGGCATCTCCCTCGCCATCCTGCTCGTGGTGGTCGGGCTCAGGATGCAGGCGGGCACGATGACGCTCGCCGAGTTCACCGGGCTTGTCACCGGGCTCGGCGTCGCCTCCGGACCGGCGCGAAGGATCGGCGGGCTCTATGCGACCGCGCAACAGGGCGAGGCGGCGCTCGACCGGGTCTTCATGCTTTTCGATACCAGGAACAAGATCGTCGACGGGCCGTACCGGATCGGCCGGGCCATCGGCGACATCCGGTTCGACGCGGTCGATTTCGCCTATCCGGACGGGCATGTGGCACTCGACGACTTCACGCTCGACATCTCTGCCGGAAGCCGGATCGCCCTCGTCGGACGCTCGGGGGCGGGCAAGTCCACCGTCTTCAACCTGCTGCCGCGGCTCTATGATCCGAACGCCGGGCGCATTCTCCTTGACGGGCGCGACATCCGTGACCTCACCCTCGCGAGCCTGCGCGAGCAGATCGCGGTGGTGAGCCAGGATTCGATCCTCCTGACCGGCACCGTCGCCGAGAACATCGGTTTCGGCCGCCGCAGCGCGACGCGCGAGGAGGTCGAGGCCGCGGCGCGGGCGGCGAACGCTGACAGTTTCATCCAGGCGCTGCCCAGGGGCTACGACACGCCGGTGATCCCCAGTGCGAGCCAGTTCTCCGGCGGCGAGCGCCAGCGCCTCTCCATCGCCCGCGCGATCGTCCGCGACGCGCCGATCCTCGTCCTCGACGAGGCGACCTCGGCGCTCGATGCCGAATCCGAGGCGCTGATCCGGGCCGCGCTCGCGCGGCTTGCGGCGGGGCGGACGACGATCGTCATCGCGCACCGCCTCGCCACCATCCTCGACGCCGACCGGATCGTGGTGATGGACCAGGGCCGCATCGTGGAGACGGGAACCCATGCCGAATTGCTCGCCCGGGGCGGGCTCTATGCCGATCTCTACACGCTCCAGTTCGCGTCGGATCTTGCGACCGGATAAGGCGTGGTTAAGTTTCGCGGGTGCGAGGAGGGCCGAGGATGACGACACGAGGTTTCCATGCGACCGACCGGGCCGTGCTGCGGGTTTCCGGGGCCGATGCGGGCGGTTTTCTCCAGGGCGTGGTGACGAACGATGTCCGCAGCCTTGACCGCGGGCCGCTTTACGCCGCGCTCCTGACGCCCCAGGGCAAGTATCTCTTCGATTTCCTGCTGGTGCCGGAGGGCGATGCAGTGCTCCTCGACATCAAGGCCGACCGCGCCGGGGCACTGGCGCAGCGGCTTGCCCTCTACAAGCTCCGCGCCAAGGTCGAAATCGAGCCGAGCGGGCTCGGTGTCGTGATCGGTATCGGCGAGATGCCGGCCGGTGCGGTTTCCGATCCCCGCGATCCCGAACTCGGCTGGCGTCTCTATACGCCCGATCCGGAAAAGGCGCTGGCGGTGCTCGATCCGCTCGATCCTGCGCGCTGGCACGCGCTCCGCGTCAGCCGCGGCGTGCCGGAAACCGGAATCGAGCTCGTCCCTGACGAGACCTATATCCTCGAGGCCGGATTCGAGCGTCTGGGCGGGGTCGATTTCCGCAAGGGCTGCTACGTGGGGCAGGAGGTGACGGCGCGGATGAAGCACAAGGCCGAGCTTCGCAAGGGCCTCGCCGCCGTCCGCGTCGAGGGTGAGCCGCCACCGCCGGGAACCGAGATCCTCGCCGAGGGGCGTGTCGCTGGCACACTCTACTCGGTTACGGACGGGATCGGCCTCGCGCATCTGCGATTCGATCGCGCCAGGGGCGTAATGACGGCTGGAGACGCGCGGATCACATGGGCGGAGTCAGACGCCGGGGTGTAAGCTTCCTGGCGGTCGGCCATCCCACCCGGCACCGGTTCCTCCGCGGGAACCGGTTTCCGATCCATGAGGATGTCTGGTCGGAGTGAGAGGATTCGAACCTCCGCCCCCCTGCTCCCGAAGCAGGTGCGCTACCAGGCTGCGCTACACTCCGACGCGGCGGGAAGTACGCCGAACGGCGGCGGAGTTCAAGCCCTCGCGGATGTCCGACAGATTCCGGAGCCGCTGCATGGCAGAGGAAGCCGCGCTGGCAGTTTCCCGGCCGCAGGTGGCGTCAGCGCGGCTTCCTTGTCCGCTCCACGACGACCTTGTGCCCCTCGGCATCGAGCGCGCCGGAGGGAGCGATGCCCTCGTTCGGCTTCGGCTGCATGCCCTCGTCCGGGGTCGGGGTGTTCTCCGGATGGTCCGGTGGGCCCTCTGCCTTCCGGCGCAGCTCCAGCGCCTCCTCGGCGATGTCGCGCTGGCTCCGGTCGCTGTGACCGGGGTCGTGACGCTCCGGATGCCGCTCCTTCTCGGGCATGGTGTGCTCCCTTTCCTGACGCCGCTCCCGCTCCTCCATCGCCCGGGCGAGCGCCGCGCCGAGGAAATGCTCCTTGCTGCGCGTGCCGGCATTGTCGGCCGCGGCCGTGCTGCCGGAGGGCGCTGCCTTGCCGCGTATCTCGCGGGCCTGCCGGTCGCCGGTCGTCCGCGCCCGGTCGCGCCGGTCCCGGAGGCGCCGCAGGAGGTCGGCGAGATCACGATCGCTCATCTCGCGCAGGCCCGGCTGGCGTGCCGCCGAGACGAGTTCGAGTTCGTCTTGCGACAATGCCCGCTGCTCTTCCTTGCTGGAATCGACCATGGTTCGCCCTCTCTCGTCCCGCGCGGGACTCAACGAGGGGCGGTGGCCGCCGGTTCCGCCCGGAG
>CAYMOD010000151.1:0-2991 GCA_964391945.1 uncultured Rhodobacterales bacterium
TGCAGCGCGTCGCCCGCGAGCACCGCCGTAGCCTCGTCCCATTTCACATGCACCGTCGGCTGGCCCCTGCGCATCCGGTCGTCATCCATACACGGCAGATCGTCGTGGACGAGGCTGTAGGCGTGCATGCATTCGACCGCTGCCGCCGTCCGCAGCGCCTGCCCCGGCGGCACCCGGAAGAGGGCTGCGCTCTCCATCGCGAGGAAGGCCCGCAGCCGTTTGCCGCCGCCAAGCGCGGCATGGCGCATCGCCGCGCCGAGCGTGGTGTCGCCCGCGGGCAGGAACCCCGCCAGCGCCGCCTCGACCCGCGCGGCGGCGGCGCTCAGCGCGCCCCGGAAGTCCTCTTCGGCAGAGGTCATGCCGCTCAGACGAAGTCCGCCGGTTGCGTCGTCACCCTTCCGTCGGCGCCCTCGGTGATCTGCGCGACGCGGGCCTCCGCCTCCTCGAGTTTCTTCTGGCAATGCGCGCGCAGGGCGGCCCCGCGGCCGTAGAGCGTGATCGATTCCTCGAGCGGCACGTCACCCTGTTCGAGCGAAGCGACCACGCGTTCAAGCTCCGCCAGCGCCGCCTCGAAGGTGAGCGACTCGACCGGAACCTCCGCGGCCTCAGGCTTCTCGGACATGGACATGCTCCATCAGCACCCGCACATGTGCTGCGACCGACGCAGCGAGCGCCCTCAGATCATATCCCCCCTCGAGTGTCGAGACGACCCGCCCCTCGCAATGCTTCCGCGCCAGCAGGCAGAGTTCGCGCGTCGCCCAGGCGAAATCGGCCTCCGTGAGGTTGAGATTGGCGAGCGGATCGCGGGCATGGGCATCGAACCCGGCCGAGATCATGATGAGTTCCGGCGCCTGCGCGTCGATCGCGGGCAGGATCTCGCGCTCCATCGCCTCCCTGAACTCCTCGCCCCCCGCGCCCGGCGGCAACGGGACGTTGATGATCTGCCCGTGCGCCCCTTTCTCGTGCCGCGCGCCGGTGCCGGGAAAGAGCGGCATCTGCTGGGTCGAGGCGAACAGCACCCGGTTCTCGTCCCAGAGCAGCGCCTGCGTGCCGTTGCCGTGATGGACGTCGAAATCCATGATCGCGACCCGCGAAAGCCCGTGCGCCTCCAGCGCGTGGAGCGCCCCGATTGCGATCGAGCCGAACAGGCAGAACCCCATCGGCGTTTCCGTCTCCGCGTGATGACCGGGCGGACGCACCGCGCAGAAGGCGTTCGTCATCTCGCCCGTTACCACCATATCGACCGCGCGCACCACCGCGCCCGCGGCCCGGCGCGCCGCCCGTACCGAGCCCGGACTGAGATAGGTATCGGCGTCGAGCGTCGCGAAGCCGTGGTCGGGGCTGCTCGCCTCGACGCGCTCCAGATAGGCGCGCGGATGCGCCCGGAGGATGTGCTCGTCCGCGGCGAGCGGCGCCTCGATCCGGCAGACATAGGAAAATTCCTCCGCCTCCAGCGTCGCCATCACCGCCTTGAGGCGGTCGACGCATTCCGGATGCCCCGGAGGCGTGACATGATCGAAACAGTCGGGATGGGTAATGATGGCCGTGCTCATGACCCGGAGCCTACGCCGTCATCCGCTCGTTGCAAAGCCCGCGCCGGCGGCACCATCACATGCACGCTGAAGAGGCGGTCGGGATCGAGCCAGAGGTCGGCCGGCGCCCAGCCCGCCGCCCCGGCGAGGGCGCGGAACCCTGCGGGCGTGAACTTGTGCGAATTCTCGGTATGGATGCTCTCGCCGGCCCGGAAGTTGAACCGGTGCCCGAGCACCCGCACGCTCTGGGTGTGCAGGCTGACGAGATGCATCTCGATCCGGCTTGCATCCGCGTTCCAGCGCGCCTCGTGCGCGAAACCCGCGAGGTCGAAATCCCCGCCGAGTTCACGGTTGATCCGGGCGAGAAGATTGAGGTTGAAGGCCGCCGTCACCCCCTCCCGGTCGTCATAGGCGCGCACGAGCCGGTCCGGGTCCTTGACCAGATCGACACCGATCACCAGCGCGGCGACGCCCGGGATCGCCGCGAATCCCGCGAGCAGCGCCCGCGCCGCCTCCTTCTCGAAATTGCCGATGGTCGAGCCCGGAAAGAACACGACGCCCGGCCGGCCGCGATCGGCAGGCGGCAGGGTGATGCCCTTGGTGAAATCGCCCGCCACCGGGCGCACCGGCAGCCCGGGATGATCGCGCCGGAGCCGCGCCGCCGCCCGCTGAAGATGCGCCCCGGAGATGTCCACCGGCACATAGGCGCCGAGACCGGGGAGCGCATCGAGGAGGATGCGGGTCTTGGCGAGTGATCCCGCCCCCGGCTCGATGAGTGCCGCCCCCTCGGGAACGAGCCGCGCGAGGTCGCCTGCCTTTTCCCGCAGGATCGCCGTCTCGGTCCGGGTCGGATAATACTCGTCGAGTTCGCAGATCCGGTCGAAGAGACGCGAGCCCGCCTCGTCGTAGAAATACTTCGCTTCGAGCCGCTTCCGCGGCGCTCCGAGGCCGGCGAGCACCGAGGCCGCGAATCCCTCCTCTGCCGGCTCGGGCGCAGCCTCGTGAACGGAGGCCGGCGCCTCCGCGGTGCGTTCGGCGACGCTCACAGGTCCTCCGCGAGCCGCAGGCCGGTCATCTGCCAGCGCTGGTGCGGATAGAAGAAGTTGCGGTAGCCCGGCCGCATCTGCGCCTCCGGCGTGGTGCAGGCGCCGCCGCGCAGCACGAACTGGTTCACCATGAACTTGCCGTTGTATTCGCCGATCGCCCCTTCGGGCGGACGGAAACCCGGATAGGGCGTGAACGGGCTCTGCGTCCATTCCCAGACATCGCCCCAGATCTGCCGCTCGCCCGAGAGCCGCCCCGGCGGCAGCGGCCGCAACACGCCGGTCTCCATGAAGTTGCCGCGGATTGGCACGGACGCGCAGGCCACTTCCCACTCCGCCTCGGTCGGCAGGCGCTTGCCCCGCCAGCGGGCATGGGCATCGGCCTCGTAATAGCTCACATGCACGACCGGCGCGTC
>CAYMOD010000151.1:3091-5776 GCA_964391945.1 uncultured Rhodobacterales bacterium
CCGTCATGGCCGATCGCGAAGATCCCGCCCGCGTGCTCCGTCCAGCCGAGCGGCGTCTCCGCGCTCGTCGGCATCGGCTCGGGCGCGCGGATCGCCGGCAGCAGCGGGTTGAACGAGAGCGCATGCAGCAGGTCGGTGACGATCAGTTCCTGGTGCTGCATCTCGTGATGGCAGCCGAGAATCACGCGGTCGAGCACCTCCGCCGCCGGCCCGCCCGCGATCAGCCGCTCCATCGCCGCATCGACATGGCCGCGGTAGGCCATCACCTCGTCGACGCCCGGGCGGGTGATCAGGCCGCGCCGCGAGCGGGTGTGCCGCGGCCCGGCCTGCACGTAATAGGAGTTGAAGAGGAAGGCGAACCGGTCATCCGGAGAACGGTAGCCGGGCGCATGCTCGCGCAGGATGAACTGCTCGAAGAACCAGGTCGTGTGCGCGAGATGCCACTTGGTCGGGCTGGCGTCCTCCATCGACTGCACGACCATGTCCTCGGGCCGGAGTCCGGCAACGAGGTCGCGCGAGCGGGCCCGCGTTTCGATGAAAAAATCCAGCGCCGCGTCTCTTTCCGCGAGCTGCACGCGCGCTTCCGCCATGCCGTTCCCCATTTTGGCTCGCGACCAACGCAGCGGCGGGCGATCGGTTTCGCAGTCGGAGATCGATCTCCCGGGCGGCGGGCGCGGGAGGGACACGCCTGTCGGGGCCATGCGGTGCTTACTCCACGATCCCTGCGGTCGCGACGACCGCGTGAAGGAGCACGTTCGTCCCCTTTTCCGCCCATTCCGGGGTGATCTCCTCGGCCTCGTTGTGGCTCAGCCCGTCGACGCAGGGGCAGAAGACCATCGCCGTCGGCGCCACACGATTGATCCAGCAGGCATCATGCCCCGCGCCGCTGATGATGTCGCGGTGCGAATAGCCGAGCCGCTCCGCCGCATCCCGCACCGCAGCCACGCAGGAGGCGTCGAACGCCGGCGGATCGAACTGCGCGATGATCTCGCTCTGGAAGACGCAGCCGAGATCCTCGCAGATGCCCGGCGCGACCGCGAGGAACTCCGCCGCCATCGCCTCCAGCACCGGCAGGAGGTGGCTGCGGAAATCGACCGTGAAGACGACCTTCTCCGGGATGATGTTGCGGCTGTTCGGGTAGACGTCGATCTGGCCGATCGCGCCCACCGCGTCCGGCTGGTGTTTCATCGCGATCGCGTGGGCGGCTTCGGTGAGCTGGGCGAGGCCGCGGCCGGCATTCCTGCGCGCCGCCATCGGCGTCGTGCCGGTATGCGCGGCCTTGCCCGTCACCGTGCATTCGATCCAGCGCAGCCCCTGGCCATGAGTGACGATTCCGATATCGACCTCCTCGGCCTCGAGGATCGGCCCCTGCTCGATGTGAAGCTCGAAATACGCCCTCATCTCGCGCGTGCCGACCGGCTCGTCGCCCTTCCAGCCGATCCGGTCGAGTTCGTCCCCGAACCGCGCGCCATCCGCATCCCGGCGGTCATGGGCCCAGGCCTGATCGATCGAGCCGGCAAAGACACCAGAAGCAAGCATCGCCGGCGCGAACCGCGATCCCTCCTCGTTGGTCCAGTTGGTGACGACGATCGGATGCCGGGTCCTGATCCCGAGATCGTCGAGCGTGCGGACAAGCTCCAGCCCGCCGAGCACCCCAAGCACCCCGTCGTACTTACCGCCCGTCGGCTGGGTGTCGAGATGGCTGCCGACACAGACCGCCGGCAGGTCCGGATCGGTTCCCTCCCGGCGCGCGAACATCGTTCCCATCTGGTCGACGCTCATCGTGAGCCCGGCCTCGTCGCACCACCGTTTGAAAAGCGCCCGCGCCTCACCATCGGCGTCCGTGAGCGTCTGGCGGTTGTTGCCCCCCGCCACCCCCGGCCCGATCTTCGCCATCGCCATGAGCGAATCCCACAGCCGGGCGCCGTCGATCTTCAGATTGGCGCCGCTCTCAGCCACATCACACCTCAATTCAGCCCTTTCAGCACATCGCCAAGCGTGCCGACCAGTTCGTCGATCTGCTCCCTCGTGATGATCAGCGGCGGCGACATCGCGACGATGTCGCCCGTGGTGCGGATCATGATGCCGCGCTCGTAGCAATCGAGGAATGCCTGGAACGCCCGCCGCGTCGGCGCGCCGGGGATCCCCTCGAGCTCGATCCCCGCGACCAGCCCCTCGTTGCGGATGTCGATCACATGCGGCAGGCCCCGCAAATTGTGCACCGCCTCCTCCCAATAGGGCGCGAGTTCCGCCGCCCGTTCGAAAAGCCCCTCCTCGACATAGGTCTCGAGCGTCGCCAGCCCGGCCGCCGCCGCGATCGGGTTCCCCGAATAGGTATAGCCGTGGAAGAGTTCGATCATGTGCTCGGGGCCCGACATGAAGGCGTCGTGGATCGCGGCCGTGGTCAGCACCGCACCCATCGGGATCACGCCGTTGGTGAGCCCCTTGGCGCAGGTGATCATGTCGGGCTTCACGCCGTATTTCTCCGCCGCGAAGGCGGCCCCCGTGCGGCCGAAACCGGTGATGACCTCGTCGAAGATCAGGAGGATGCCGTGTTTCGTGCAGATCTCGCGCAGACGTTCGAGATAACCCTTCGGCGGGATCAGCACTCCGGTCGAACCCGCGATCGGTTCGACGATCACCGCCGCGATGGTCGAGGCGTCATGCAGCGCCACGATCCGTTCG
>CAYMOD010000152.1:0-5763 GCA_964391945.1 uncultured Rhodobacterales bacterium
CTTTCATCATCATTCGGCCGCGCGGGCGGCCCATTGCACGCCGGGGACGAGGCGGGATCTTTCCGGCGGGCCTATGGCGGGTAAAAGCGCACGCCAGGAGGGCGGATCGTTGCCGGCCGCCCGTTCATACCTTCGTCTAGAGCACTGGAAGTCGGAACGGGCATATGCAGATAAGGTCCGGGCGCGCTCCTGCGCGTCTCGAATCATCTGTCGGGAGGAGTTATTGATGCGTTATCTGATCGTCGCGGCCGCGACTCTGGTGGCGGGGCCGGCCCTCGCACAGGACGACCTGGTCGAGAAGGGGATGACCCTTTTCCAGCAGAACTGCCGGCAGTGCCACATCGTGAAGGAAGGCGAACATCGCCTCGGGCCGTCGCTCTACGGCGTCTTCGGCCGCGAGGTCGGCTCGGTGGAAGGCTTCAGCTTCTCCCCCTCGCTGGCCAATTCCTCGCAGATCTGGGACGCGGCACATCTCGACGCGTTCATCACCAATCCGAGCGGCGTCTATAGTGGCACGCGGATGCTCTATGCCGGCATGGGCGATCCGGCCAACCGCGAGGCAGTGATCGCCTATCTGGCTTCCGAGGAAGCCGGCGGTCCCGGCGCTGATGCCGCCCTGGAGGGTGATGCGGCCGAGGGAGACGGCGAGAACTGAGCAGAATTGCCCTGATGTCAGGCCTGGGGGCTGGATGTCACGCGCGAGCCTTCGTGCGGTAGCCGCGACGGTCGCGGAACTTCCACGGATTCTCGGGCTGGCACCGGGCGAAGTCCCCGGCGATCCTGCCCTCGTCGAAGCCGCTGCGCCGCAGGATACTGGCGGATCATCACGTAACCGACGGCGCGGCGACCTCCCGCATGGCCGAGGTCCCGCGATCCGGACAAACTCCAGCCGGTCGAACCGGAGCCCGAGTTCGCCGAGGTCGCGGTCATTCGGGAAATCGGCCATTCGGGAAATTGACCGCGATGGCGCCCCCGGCAGGCCCGCCGGAAGCGGCTGGAATTTCCTGTCCTTCCAGTCGTCGGTGCCGAACCGTCGTCGATGACGAGGTTCTCATCCCCTCTTCATGCGGCGGTGGAGCCGCGGACGATGTGGCCGTCCGGATCGTAATGGATGCCGCACTCGATCTTGCCGGTACCACGCCAGCGGCCGGCGCGGTCGTCTTCGCCCTCCGCTACCGGAGTCGTGCAGGGCCGGCAGCCGATCGAGCGGAAACCCCGGGCCACCAGCGGATGCGGCGGCAGGGCGTGGCGCTCGCGGTAATCGCGGATGGCCTCCGGCGTCCAGGCGGCGAGCGGGCTCACCTTGAGCTGGTCGCCGTCGGCCTCGAACGGCTCGAGATTGGCGCGCGCCGCGGTCTGGTGCCGCTTCCGCCCGGAAATGGAGACCGGCCAGCGCTGCAGCGCCCGGTCGAGCGGCGCCACCTTGCGGACGACGCAGCAGGCGTCCGGGTCACGCTGGTGCAGCGTGCCGTCGGGATCGACCCGCGCGAGATCCTCGCTGTCCGGCTGGAGGTGCCGGATATTGGTCAGCCCCAGCCGGACGGCGAGCGTGCGCTGGTATTCGAGCGTCTCCTCGAAAAGCATCAGCGTGTCGATCAGGAGCACCGGCAGATCCCGATCGATCTGCGAGACCATGTGCAGCAGGACGGCCGAATCCGCCCCGAAGGACGAGACGAGCGCCACGCGGTCGGGGAAATCCGCAAGCGTGGCCGCAAGGATGTCCTCGGCGCGCGCATCGGCGTAGGCGATATTCAGGGCCGCCGCGCAGTCGATGGCGGCTCCCTTCAGGTCGTGTTCAAGCAGCATCCGAACGGACCTCCGGAGGGTAGAGCGCAGCCTTGAGCGCGATCTGGCCAAGGCTGCGGCAGACTTCAGGGAACGGCTCGTCCTCGCGCATTTCGAGACGGGCTCCGATCAGGCGTTCGATGACGGGGGCAACCTCGCCGCAGGTGAATCCGGATTCTGCCCGCTGGCCGGTCGACGCGGTCTGGCCGCTCTCCCTCCCTGCGCGGTCGAGGCCGAGGATGCGGGTATGGCGGGCGTGATGATGGCCACAGGTGTTGATACAGCCCGAGATCCTGCTCTGCAGCGGCCCGACCTCGTGCAGGAGGTCGAGGCCGGCAAAGATGACATCGCCCTCAAGGAGGGCGTTGTCGGTCGTGATTCGGGGTTTGGGACGGCAGGCCATTCTAGAGAGCCTCCTTTATCCGGGGCTTCGGCCTTGTCCCCGCCGCAAGCGCGCGGCGCGGGGCGAGACCGAAGAGGAGCATGACCGGCCCGCGGATCGCGGCCTCGGTGAGGGTCTCCGGCAGGTCGAGGAGCCGGGCCGGGATGATCCGCTGGTCGGGGCGCGAGGCGTTCTCGACCGCGGTTACGAAGAGATCGGGTGCGGCGCCGTGCATCAGCAGCCGGCCGCGCAGGAAGGCGGCGGCCTTCGTCCCCATGTAGACGGCTGCGGTCGCGCCGGGGCGGGCGAGGGATTTCCAGTCCTGCTCGGCAAAACCGTTCACATCATGGCCGGTAAGGATGCGGAACGCCTTGTTGCGGCCGCGCCGGGTGAGGGACTGGCCGATGGCGGCGGCAGCGGCCGAGGCCGAGGTGATGCCGGGCGTCACCTGCCAGCCGATACCCGCCGCATCGAGCGCCTGGGTCTCCTCGTCGAGCCGGCCGAAGACGGACGGATCGCCGCCCTTGAGCCGCACCACCGTATTGCCGGCCTCCGCATGTTCGATCATCAGGGCGTTGATGTCCTCCTGCTTCCAGGAGGGGCCGTGGCCGGTCTTGCCGGTCTCGAGGATCAGGGCTTCGCGGCGGGCGAGTTCGAGGATCGGCTGCGGCACGAGGCGGTCGTGGATGACGACATCGGCCTCGTGCAGGAGGCGCCGGGCCTTGAGCGTCAGAAGTTCGGGATCGCCCGGGCCGGCGCCGACGATATGGACGAAGCCGCGGCGGGTCCCGGCCCCTTCGGCGAGCAGGCGCTCGAGTTCGGCGCGGGTCTCGGCTTCGCCTTCGGCGAAGGCGCGGGGGCCGGTCTCGAAATAGAAACGCGACCAGAACAGGCGGCGGGCCTTCGAATCGAGCGTCTCGACGCGGGTGCGGAAAGCCTGGCCGATGCGGGTGAGCCGCCCGAGCGAGGCGGGCAGGATCTCCTCGACCCGGGCCTTGATCCAGCGCGCGAGCACCGGGGCCGCGCCCTCGGTGCCGATCGCCACTGTCACCGGGTCGCGATCGACGATGGCGGGGGTGATGAAGTCGGAGGAGAGGTCATCGACGATGTTGACGAGAGCGCCGGCGGCACGGCCGATCGCGGCGATGCGGGCATCCTCCACCGCGTCGGCATTGGCCGCGTAGACGAGCGCCGCATCATCGGCGTCACCCGCGCCGAGCGGGCGCTCGACGAGGTCGAGCCGGCCTTCCCCGGCCCAGCTGCGAACCTGGGCCCCTGCCTCGGCGTCGAAGACAACGATCCTGGCTTCGGTCTTCAGGAGCAGCCGCAGCTTGGCCACGGCGGTCTCGCCCGCGCCCGAGACGACGACGCGCCGGCCGGCGAGATCCAGGAAGACAGGAAAGTGGCGCATTGATAGCCTCCGGTGATTCCGCCAGAAAGTAGGACTTTTTCCCCGGTAAGCTCAATGTATCCTTGTAAATAAGGACATAATACTAGGTTATGCCGTGCAGATGGTAGAAATTCACAAACCCGGAGGACATGCGGAATGGCGGAGAGGCTCGACGATCTGGACCGGAACATTCTCGCGCTGCTGCAGGAGGATGCGAGCCTGGCGCTGGAGGAGATCGCCCGGCGCGTGGGCGCGTCGAAGACGCCGGTGTGGAACCGGATCCGCAAGATGAAGGAGCGCGGGGTCATCCGGCGCGAGGTGGCGATCGTCGATCCCGAGAAGGTAGGACTCGAAAGCTGCTTCTTCGTGCTGATCCGGACGGCGCGGCACGATGCCGAGTGGCTCGACCGGTTTCTCCACGCGGTGCAGGCGCGGCCGGAGGTGATGGAGGCGCACCGGCTGGCGGGGGATATCGACTATATCCTCAAGGTGCGGGTGGAGAACGCGAAAGCCTACGACACCTTCTATCGGGCGCTGATCGCGGACGTGTCGATCTACAACGTGACCTCGACGCTCTCGATGGAGGAGATCAAGAACACCACGGCACTGTCGCTGTGACAGGGGGACCGGCACGTGCTAGGAGCGGCCGGTGAGCAGCGGCAGGAGGGTGCGATGGAGGCACGCCGGATCAGCGACGAGTACACGGTGTCGGGGCAGATCACCCCTGACGACGTGCAGGAGATCGCGGCGCGGGGCTACCGGTCGATCATGTGCAACCGCCCGGACGGAGAGGCGCCGGACCAGCCGGTCTTCGCGGGAATCGAGGCGGCGGCGAAGGCGGCGGGGCTCGAGGTGGCCTTCGTGCCGGTGGTCTCGGGCAAGATCACCGAGGAGGATGTCGAGGCGTTCCGGAGCCGGATCGCGGATCTGCCGAAGCCGGTCTTCGCCTATTGCCGGTCGGGCGGGCGCTGCCAGAACCTCTGGACGCTGTCCCGCTGACGCGCTTGCCCAGGCTCCCTCAGCCTGATGCTCCGGACCCGGTCCCAAACCCTGCCGGTCCATGCACACTGTCCATGCATGGACTGGCAACACGACCGGCTGACCGCGCATGTAGCCCCCCGTGATCCTCGATCGCCATTGACCGGCCGGTGAGGCGTCAGGCGAACGCTCCCGAGCGCACGGGGCCGAGGACGCTCCGCAGATCGGGCGCCGCGGCCGCACGGGATTGACGCGCGGCGTGTCGATCACCCCGCCGGAAGGCCATGGGCCGGCCCGACATGCCGGGCCTGTATATACACCCTGCGTATCCGCATTGCGCGTGAAGGGCGCACGGGCCGGCCCCGGCCAGCGCTCGCGCATCCATCACGAAGAGGGGCGCCCGGAGACGCCCCTGTCCACGTTCTCCCGCCGGTCAGCAGCTGTAGTACATCTGGTATTCGACCGGATGCGGCGTGTGCTCGAAGAGGTAGACCTCGTTCCACTTGAGCGCCATGTAGCCATCGATCTGGTCCCTGGTGAAGACGTCGCCAGCGAGCAGGAACTGGTGGTTGGCGGCAAGGGATTCGAGCGCCTCCCGCAGGCTGCCGCAGACGGTCGGAATCTCGGCGAGCTCCTCGGGGGGCAGGTCATAGAGATCCTTGTCGGAAGCCTCGCCCGGGTCGATCCGGTTGCGGATCCCGTCGAGCCCGGCCATCAGCAGCGCCGCGAAGGCCAGATGGGGGTTGGCCGAAGGATCGGGGAAGCGGCATTCGACGCGCTTTGCCTTCGGGCTCTCGGTCCACGGGATGCGGACGGAGGCCGAGCGGTTGCGCGCCGAATAGGCCCGCAGCACCGGCGCCTCGAATCCCGGGATCAGCCGCTTGTAGGAGTTGGTCGAGGGATTGGTGAAGGCGTTGAGCGTCTTCGCGTGTTTGAGGATGCCGCCGATATACCAGAGCGCCTCCTGGCTCAGATCCGCGTATTTGTCGCCGGCGAAGAGCGGCTTGCCGTCCTTCCAGATCGACATGTTGATGTGCATGCCCGAGCCGTTGTCGCCGTAATAGGGCTTCGGCATGAAGGTCGCGGTCTTGCCATAGGCATGGGCGACCTGGTGGATGATGTATTTGTACTTGAGGATGTTGTCGGCCTGCTCGGTCAGGGTGCCGAAGATCAGGCCGAGTTCGTGCTGGGGCGAGGCGACCTCGTGGTGGTGCTTGTCGACCTTCAT
>CAYMOD010000153.1:0-4412 GCA_964391945.1 uncultured Rhodobacterales bacterium
GAACCTCGCGGAAGGCGTCGATCACCTGCTCGGGCGGGTCGGCCTTGTCGAAGTTGACGCGGACGATGTTCACGCCGGCGCCGTAATCATCAAGCGTTGCCTGGACGAGTTCATGCACTTCCTGCGAGATCACGCCGCGGTCACGCGAGAGGATCGGCGACAGTTCCGAGCGGGAAACCACACCCCGCATCGCCGATTCCGCCACCGCCTGAATCGTCGATTGCGGATCCGAGAGGTTGAACAGGAACTCGGCCGGATCGCGCACGTTCCAGACCACCGTGAAGTTGATGTCGACGATGTTCTCGTCGCCGGTCAGCATCAGACCGGCGCTCTCGCCGCGAATGGTCCCCGCACCGATTTCCTCGACATTCTCACGGGTGACGGGGATGATCTCCCGCGTGACGACCGGCCAGGGAGCGAAGTTGAGGCCGGGCTGGCCGATGCAGTCGCCGCGGCACTCGCCGAAGGTAAGCTCGACTGCCTGCTCCTCGGGCCGAACCGTATAGAACGACATCACGAGCCAGATCGCCACAAGGCCGAGTGCAGCCAGACCGAGCATGCGGCCATTGATGCCGCCCCCTCCGGCGTCGCCGCCCCCGCCGGTGCCCCGGTTGCCGCCGCGCCCACCCATCAGGATGCGGAGCTGCTCCTGGCCCTTGCGCACGATCTCGTCGATGTCGGGAACGGGAGGCCTGCCGTTACCGTTACCGCCGCCTCCACCGCCACTGCCGCCGCCTCTCCGGTCGCCGCCGCCCCAGGGGCCGCGTCCACCGCCCTTGTTGCTGCCACCCCAGGGCCCGCCGTTGTTCGAATAGGGCATGAGCCTTGAGCCTCCTCCACTATATCTTCCGCTTTCGGGTCATCTGCCCCACGCGCCTGTCCCTGTCCATCGCTCCGGCATAACGATCACGCCACGCCCGCACGGGTTCGCTCCCCACCGGCCACCGGTTTGTCACTCCGCCACGGGAGAGCGCATCGTCACGAGTTCCTCCGCCGCGGTCGGATGCACCGGGAGCGTCCGGTCGAAATCATCCTTGGTTGCGCCCATGCCGATCGCGGTGGCCGCAAGCTGGATCATCTCCGCCGCACCGTGCCCGACGATATGGCACCCGAGAACCCGACCGTCCGAGGCCCGCACCACCAGCTTTATCAGCATCGTCTCCGCACGTCCCGCGAGAATGTGCAGCATCGGCCGGAAACGGGAGCGGTAGATCACGACCTCGCAATCCGCCCGCGCCTCGGCTTCGCCGGGGCCGACCGTGCCGACCTCCGGCTGGGTGAAGATGCCGCTCGGCACCACGGAATGATCGACCGGGGTCGGCTTGCCACCGAATACCGTCTCCGCGAATGCCTGTCCCTCGCGGATCGCCGCCGGTGTCAGTTCCACCCGCGCCGTCACATCGCCTACCGCGTAGATCGAGGGCACCACCGTCTGGGACCAGCGATCCACCGGCACCCGGCCACCCGATCCGGGTTCCACCCCCGCCGCCTCGAGGCCGAGCCCCTCGGTATGCGGATTGCGCCCGGTCGCCATCAGCACGGCATCGACGGTCACGGTCTCGCCGTTGTCGGCGACCACCCTGAGCCCCTTTTCGGTCTTCTCGATGCTGGCGACGTCGCGGCGGACCTCGAGGGCGACGCCGCGTTCGCGCATCGCGTCGGCCACATGCTCCCGCACATCGTCGTCGAAACCGCGCAGGATCTGGTCCCCGCGATAGAACTGCCGGACCTGGGTGCCGAGGCCGTTCATGATGCCGGCGAACTCGCAGGCGACATAGCCGCCGCCAACGATCAGCATCCGCTTCGGCTGCTCCTCGAGGTGAAAGATGTCGTCGGAGGTGATCGCGTGTTCGATGCCCGGCAGGTCGGGCATCCAGGGGCGGCCGCCGACCGCGACGAGGATGTGTTTCGCGGTGAGTTCCGCTCCTTCAGCGAGCCGTATCCGGTGCGGATCGGCAATCGTCGCCCGGCAGGAGAATGTCTGTACCCCCGCCTCGGTGAGCAGGCCGCGATAGACCGCCTCGAGCCGGGCGATCTCGGCGTCCTTCGCCGCGATGAACGTGCTCCAGTCGAACCGGGTCTCGCCCACCGTCCAGCCATAGCCCGCGGCATCCTCGAAATGATCACGGAAACCGCTCGCGTACATCATCAGCTTCTTCGGAATGCAACCGCGGACGACGCAGGTCCCGCCCATGCGGTATTCCTCCGCGAGCGCCACCCTGGCGCCATGCCCGGCGGCGATGCGCGCCGCGCGCACGCCCCCGGAACCGCCGCCGATCACGAAGAGGTCGTAGTCGAAACCCTGCCCGCTCACTGTTCGATGCTCCGTGCCATCTCGTCCGCCCAGACCCGAGCCTCACGCTGGTCGAGACCCGGCTCTCCGCCGCCGCTCACCTCCACGGTGGTGCCATCGGCGCGACCGAGGATCGCACGCTCGGCAACACCGAGGAAGAGCCCATGCTCGACCACCCCGGGCAGGGAGGCGAGCGCTTGCGCGAGCCGTTCGGGATCGCCGATCCGCTTCAGCTGGAGGTCGAGGATATGATGCCCCTCGTCCGTCACCAGCAGCCCCTTCCCGGCCATCCGCACGGTCACGTCGCACCCGTCCACGTCAGCATCGAGGAGGAGGCGCCGGATCGCCGCCCGCGTCGTCTCCCAGCCGAAACGCGCCACCTCGACCGGCAGCGGGAAGGCGCCGAGCGTCGCGACCCGCTTCGAGTCATCGGCGATCGCCACCATCCGGTCGGAGGCATGGGCGACGATCTTCTCGCGCAGAAGTGCCGCGCCGCCGCCCTTGATCATCCTGAGTTCGCCATCCACCTCGTCGGCCCCGTCGACCGTAAGATCGAGCCTGAGGTCGCCGGCAAGCTCCACGACGGCGAGCCCCTGCGCACAGGCGAGCGCAGCCGTCGCCTCCGAGGTCGCAACGCAGGCGAGGCCGAGGTTCTCCCGCCGGGAACGCTCCCCGAGCAGCCTGACGAACCACGCGGCCGTCGAGCCGGTACCCAGCCCGACCTTCATCCCTGGCGCGACGAGGCTCACCGCCCGCTCCGCTGCCGCCCTCTTCGCCCGCTCCGCCGGGTCGGGTTCATCCGCCATTGCCGTCTCCTCGCCGTCGGGAGAACCCTCTAGCGCGTCGCGACGCCGGCAGAAACCCGCATCCTCGCGCAAGGCGCCAGATGCGCATCCGACGGCCGCCAGCACGCCGTGACAGGAAAATCCTGCCGCCACAGAGACTTGATCCATTTCACGCCTTGAAAGTCCCGTCTTTCACCTTTGGGCCGTACCTGTCATAATCGGAATAAAGCCCGAAGGAGCATGTCAGCCAATGTTCTTGTCCGTATTCGACATCTTCAAGATCGGAGTCGGCCCCTCCTCATCTCATACGATGGGGCCGATGATCGCTGCGGTACGTTTTCTCGATGCGCTGCGCGGCGGGGCCGAACCGGTGCCGGGCGCCGGCGCACCGGCGCGGGTGCGGGCGCGTCTTCACGGCTCGCTCGCCTTCACCGGCAAGGGGCACGCTACCGACCGCGCCGTCGTGCTCGGCCTCCTCGGTTTCGAGCCTGCCACCTTCGATGCCTCCCGCGCGGAAGCGGCGCTCGCCGAACTGGCCGAGAGCCACACGATCCGTCCCGACGGCCTGCCGCCGCTCGCCTTCGACCCGGTGGAGGACGTGATCTTCGACTACGGGCCGCCACTCCCCGGCCACGCCAATGGCCTCGTGCTGGAAGCTCTCGACGCCGAAGGCAACCTCCACCTCGCCGAGACCTACTATTCGATCGGTGGCGGCTTCGTGCTGACCGAACGCGAACTCGAGCGGCCCCCCGCGCCCACGGGCCCGCCAGTGCCGTATCCCTTCGCCACTATTGCCGAACTGCTGGCATTGACCCATGAGACCGGCCGCTCCATCGCCGCAATCCAGCGCGAGAACGAGCTGGCCCGGATCGACGCCCGCACTCTCGACAGCGGAATGGCCCGCATCTGGGAGGTGATGGCGGAAGCGATCGATCACGGCCTCGCGGCGGAGACGGCGGAACTCCCGGGCGGGCTCAGGGTCCGCCGCCGCGCCCGGGCGATCCGCGAGAAGCTGGAGGCCGAGCGCGGCACCAACCTCTCGGCACCACACACGATCAACGACTGGATCTCGATCTACGCGATCGCGGTCAACGAAGAGAACGCCGCCGGCCACCGCGTCGTCACCGCGCCGACCAACGGCGCCGCCGGCGTGGTGCCGGGGACGATCCGCTACTGGCTCAACCATGTACCGGGCGCGTCGGAGCGCGAGGTCGGAGATTTCCTGCTGACGGCCTCGGCGATCGGCGGCGTCATCAAGCGCAATGCCTCGATCTCCGGCGCCGAGGTCGGCTGCCAGGGCGAGGTGGGCTCCGCCTCGGCAATGGCGGCGGCCG
>CAYMOD010000153.1:4422-5741 GCA_964391945.1 uncultured Rhodobacterales bacterium
CCCGATCGCCGGTCTCGTCCAGGCACCCTGCATCGAGCGCAACGGCCTCGGCGCGATCAAGGCGGTCTCCGCCGCCTCGCTCGCGCTCCGCGGCGACGGCCGGCACCTCGTCAGCCTCGACGCCTGCATCGAGACCATGCGCCAGACTGGACGCGACATGGACTCGAAATACAAGGAGACGAGCCAGGGAGGACTCGCTATCAACGTCAGCGTTCCCTCCTGCTAGAGCATAACCGGCGAGCACCGGTTCGCCGGCCATGCTCCCTGTCATGAAGGGGTCGCGTTTTCGAACCGCGAAAGTGGGTGTCACTTTTGCTGCAAATATTCTGGACGACCCGGTAGAATCCGCACGGATGGTTACTATTATCCTCCGGCGGATTTCGTGCCGCGACCCTCGTCACTGACGGAGCCCACGCGTTGACCGAAGCTCTGCTGGATCTCGTCCCGCTCTACGGGACGTCCCTCGTCTTCTGGTCGACCCTGCTTGGCTGTTTCGGCGTGCCGGCGCCTGCGACCGTGTCGCTGCTCGCCGCCGGCGCCTTCATATCGCTCGGGGAGATGCATCTTGTACCCGTTTTCCTTGCCGGGCTTGCCGGTGGTCTGATCGGGGATCAACTCGGCTACTGGCTCGGCGTAAGGGGCGACGAATGGGCCAGCCGCATCACGCACAGGCCGAAGCTGGCCCAGCGGCTGGAACGGGCAAAGGCGATCTCGGCGCGCTGGGGCGGTTTCGGAGTTTTCATGACCCGGTGGGCGCTCAGCCCGGTCGGCCCGATCATCAACGTGCTGAGCGGAATGGCAGGGATGAAGTGGGCCCGCTTCACCCTCTACACGATCGCAGGCAAGATCGTCTGGGTCGGCCTTTTCGTCGGCCTCGGCCTCGTCTTCAGCCACAGTATCGAGGAGATCGCCAAGACCTCTGGCGTGCTCGCCTGGATTCTGGTGACTGCCGCTGTCATCATTACCATGCTCCCCTTCACCCCGGGCCGCCACTGACGCTCCGCCTGGCACCAGACCCTCGGGCGTGCTCCCGCGCAGATGCACGATCCCGATCTTTCACCGCCGAAGTTCACCACGAAACCTTCCTGCGACCCCTTGCCGCACCGCAAGCGTGCATTGCAACATGACACTATGATTCTGCAGAGGAGTGCGGCATGAGCGAAATCCGGCGCGACAAGCCCTGGCTGTTCCGGACCTACGCCGGCCATTCCACGGCCGAGAAGTCGAACGCGCTCTACCGCTCCAACCTTGCGAAGGGGCAGACCGGGCTCTCGGTTGCCTTCGATCTGCCGACCCAGACCGGCTACGACAGCGACCAC
>CAYMOD010000154.1:0-5717 GCA_964391945.1 uncultured Rhodobacterales bacterium
CGTGCCCGAAGAGTCGCTTCCCGGCGACGCCTTCACCGTCATCGACGTCTTCGCATCATGACGCCCAGAGGAACCGATGTTCGACGGCGCCGTTCTGCGAGTCGGGATCGATAACATCTTCGATGAAGAATACATGATCTACCCGAACGGGCTGAACCAGCCCGGACGGACCTACAAGATCTCGGCGGGCATCACGTTCTGACAGCCTCCCAGAAAGGAAAGTGCAATGTATCTGGCGATGAACCGATTCAAGGTCCTGCCCGGCTCCGAGGCGGATTTCGAGGCGGTCTGGCGCAACCGGAAGAGCAAGCTCAACGAGATGGAGGGCTTCGTCCGGTTCAATCTGCTGCGCGGCCCGACCAGCAGGGAGTACACTCTCTACGCGTCGCACACGATATGGGAGAGCGAAGCGGCATTCCGGGCCTGGACGACCTCCGAGCAGTTCCGGGCCGTCCACCGCGACGCCGGGCAGACCAAGCCGCTCTACCTCGGGCATCCGGAATTCGAGGGCTTCACCAGAGTCGAAGGGGTCGAGATCTGCAGCAGCGACGTTGTTCGAGCCTAGCTGTTTCGTCCCAGGCTTTGATGGTGCGGTCCTCTCCATGGAATGGAAGGAGGCATTACGGGCCAGGTTCTTCACGGCTGCGCCACGACCACGCACGCTATCCGAGCTGTAATACAGCGATGGCAAGCTTCGGCCGCGGAGCTGAAGCTCCTCGGATTCGGGCCGCGCACGCCTGAGGCAGTGACCGAGCTTGCCCGCGCCCTGCATTCCGACGCGGCGCGGCTCGACCTGCCGGGATGACCGCATCAGGCATCCGGGTCTCGCACGGTGCCGTCGTGACCGCCGGTCGGGCTCGCTACCAGCCTGATCGGCGGGCCGTTCTTCCTCTGACTTCTGGTCAACCGGATGCGTCGCGATGCTCGAGGCGCGTGATGCCCATCTCCGTCGTGGCGGACAGCCGGTGCTGGCGGGTGTCAGCCTTGCACTGCGTCAATCCGGACTGGTGGCGATCGTCGGTCCGAATGGCGCCGGCAAGTCGAGCCTCTTCGCCGTGCTGGGGGAGACCTGCGGCCGGACCGCGGCGACGCGTTTCTCGATGGTCGCCGTCTCGCCGGTTTCTCCCCCGCGGCGCTGGCCGCCGGACACGCGGTGTTGGAGCAGACGCCAGCGATCACCGCGCCCTTCACCATCGCGGAACTGGTGGTACTCAGCATGGCCGCAGCCCCCGCGCCGGTATCGACGAGGCAGCGGTCGTCCGGCGCGCGATGACTGCAGCCGGCATCGTCGCCCTCGCCGGGCGCGCCGCCGACCGGCTGAGCGGCGGCAAGCGTGCGCGTGCACATCTCGCGCGGGTGCTCGCCCAGCTCTGGGCGGGCCGGGCGGCAGGCGATGGACGCTTCCTGCTGCTCGACGAACCGACCGTAAGCCTCGACCTCGGTCACCAGGTCGATGCGATGCGCGTCGCCCGCGCGGAAGCGGCGGCTGGCGCCGGGGTCCTTGCGGTGCTGCACGACCTGAACCTCGCCGCCGCTTTCGCCGACCGTATCGTTCTCCTCAGCGAGGGCCGGATCATGGCGGCCGGCGCTCCGGCGGATGTACTCGATGCCGGGCTGCTCTCCTCGGTCTACCGTGCACCGATCCTGGTCCAGAAGGCGCAGGGCGGCCTGCGGATCATTCCGGATCTGACGACGCCGGCAACCCTTCATGCGGAGGCCGCTGCTCACGGATGACCTCGTCAAGCCGCTGTGCCGTGGCGGCCGGCGCGCCTCCGGGAAGTCAGCCAGGAGGCCGTTCGAGAACAGCCATGGATGAACGATGACATGCCGGCATCGACATGCCGGGAATATTGACAGCCGGCCGCAACTGGAACGATCATGGGGCATGTGCCGTTGCCCTTCGCAAACAACGGGAGTTGCTCATGACGCCCCGCCTGTTCAGCCCCTTCGAGGTGGGCAATCTCAAGCTCGACAATCGCATCGTCATCGCGCCGATGTGCCAGTATTCGGCGGAAGATGGCTGCATGACCGACTGGCACGTCATTCATCTCGGCCATCTCGCCCTGTCGAGTGCGGCGCTGCTGACGATCGAGGCAACCGCCGTGGTCCCGGAGGGACGCATCACCTACGCCGATGTCGGCCTCTGGTCCGACGAGACCGAGGAAGCGATGGCGCGTACGCTCGAGAGCGTGCGCCGCTGGTCGGACATGCCTCTCGCCATCCAGCTTGCCCATGCCGGTCGCAAGGCCTCGACCGATCTTCCCTGGAACGGTGGGGCGCAGATCCTGCCCGATGACGCTCATGGCTGGCAGACGGTGGCGCCAAGCGCCGTGCCTTACCAGGATGGCGAGCACCCGCCGGTCGCGCTCGATGACGAGGGACTCGAGCGGGTCCGTTCAGGATTCGCCGACGCCGCCCGCCGTGCAGCCCGCCTCGGCATCGAGGCGGTGCAGATCCACGCGGCGCACGGATATCTGCTGCACGAATTCCTGTCGCCACTCTCGAACCGGCGTGAAGATGATTACGGCGGCAGCCTCGAGAACCGGATGCGCTTTCCGCTCGAGGTGTTCGATGCGGTGAGGAATGCCTTTCCGGCGGCGCGTCCGGTGACGGTGCGGGTCTCGGGCACCGACTGGGTGGAGGGCGGCTGGGACATCGATGAGACGGTGGCTTTCGCCCGCGCGCTGGAGGCACGCGGCTGCGATGCGATCCACGTCTCCGGCGGCGCGCTGGATCCGCGCCAGCAGATCCCGGTCGGGCCGAGCTATCAGGTACCACTCGCCCGCGCCGTGAAACAGGCGACGGCCATGCCCGTGGTCGCGGTGGGCCTGATCACCAGCTACGAACAGGCGGAGGCGATCATCGGCACCGGCGATGCCGACCTCGTCGCGCTGGCCCGCACAATCCTCTACAATCCTCGCTGGCCCTGGCATGCTGCGGCGCATCTGGGCGGGCAGGTCAGCGCCCCGAACCAGTATCTGCGATCGCAACCGAGGCAGTATCGGGCGCTGTTCGACCTGAAGGAGAGCGCAGAAAGCTGACTGCGCGCGAGAACGCGGGCCGGGTCATCCGCCCTGTGCGGGATCGTTCGCGTGATGACGACGGTGCCACCCACGCGGACGGCGTCGTCGGCAGATGACGTACGGGGTTGCCTTTGGAAGCTGACACCAGGCCGAGCGCCGAGCGGATGCCGGAAGCGATAAGACCCATCGGACCCTGATCAACCGGCCCATGGTAACCTGAAGAGCCGGCTCATGGGGACCTGAAGAGAGCATGGTCGTGCCGTTGCTCCGGCGACCGTCCTCGACCTCCTGCCGCCCGACAGGGCACCGGCAGACGGGGTGTCTTTCCCGTTCGCGCTTCCCGCACCCTTTCTGCGCGGGCGAAGACAGCATCTGGAGCATAGTCGGCGAACACCGGTTCCCCGGATATGCTCCATGTCATGGAGTGGTGGCGTTTTCGAACCGCGGAAGTGGTACCCACTCTCGCTGAAAACACTCTAGCCTCACAGGCTGTCCCCATCCTTGCTCCTTTCTGTGTCCCCTCGCGCCTGTCGGCCCTCCAGCAGCGACGCCTCTGCTGTCAGGGCATTGGCCAGGAAGTCGAGGAACGCGCGGATGCGCGCCGTCCGGCGCAGGTCCTCATGGGTCAGCAGCCAGAGGTCGAGGGTGAAGTCGTCCGGCAGCGGCGCGACCCGCACGAGGTCTGGCTCAAGATCCGCAAGCCCGCAGGGCAGCGGCGCAAGCCCGAGACCCGCCGTCGCGGCGGAGAGAGCGGCCGCCACCGAGTTCGTGCGCAGCGCCGGCTGGACCTCGGGGAGAAAGCGGGCGAAGCGGCGGACGAGCGCCTCGTGCTCGGAGTCGAAGCCGATCCAATCGTGCACCGCGAGATCCGACTCCGGCCGGCGGGTGCGGTAGCCGACGCTGCTGTAGACGGCGAAGGCGAGAAGTCCGACGCGGCGGCCGACCAGGACCTCCGGCGGCGCGTTGCCGACGCGGAGCGCGACGTCGGCCTCGCGCCGGCTGAGGCTCACCGCAGCATTGGAGACGACGACTTCAAGCTCGATGCCGGGATAGGCGTCGCGGAAGCCGGCAAGGTGGCGCGGCAGCAGGCCGAAGGCCAGCATGTCGATGGTCGTGACCCGGACCGTGCCGCTGAGGCGGAGGTCCTGCCCGGTGACCTTCCGGCTCAGACTGGTGATCTCCTCCTCGACGCGCAGGGCGCCGTCGCGCAGCGCCTCTCCTGCGGGCGTGAGCAGGTAGCCGTTCGGCAGGCGCTCGAAGAGACGCACGGCAAGCGCCTCCTCGAAGGCGCCGATGCGGCGAAAGACGGTGGAGTGGTTGACCCCCAGCATCCGCGCCGCCCCGGAGAGCGAGCCCGCGCGCGCTACAGCGAGAAACACCCGCAGGTCATCCCAGTTGTCAGTCTTTGCATTCATGCAAAGATAACTTTCGGTTTTTGCCAATTCCCAACGCATAGAGGCACAGCATATCTTTCCGGTCGAGGCAAGGCTTGTGGGAAGCTGGCCAGGAAAGAAGGAGAAGATCATGTCTCGGAACACCGTTACCAGGACCGTTCTGCACAGCGGTGAGCAGGGAACATTCAGGATGCGGCTTCGCCGCCCCTTGATCACCGCCGTCGCCTCGCTCGGGATACTGGCAGGCGCCTTGTCTGGCCCGGCCCTCGCCCATTGCGACAGCATGGATGGCCCGGTTGTCCATGACGCGCAGCAGGCGATCGCCGAGGAGAATGTGACGCCGGTTCTCAAGTGGGTTACCGCCGAAGACGAGGACGAGATCCGCAGCGCGTTCGAGATGACGCTGGCGGTTCGCGGGGAAAGCGACGTCGCGATGGAGGTGGCGGACCGCTACTTCTACGAAACGCTGATCCGGGTCCACCGCGCGAGCGAAGGGGAGGGCTTCACCGGGATCAAGCCGGCAGGCAGCACCGATCCCGCGATCGCCGCCGCCGACAGGGCGCTGGAGAACGGCGAGGTCGAGCCGCTCGCCGAGGAACTGGCGTCTGCGGTTCGCCACAGCGTCGAGGAACGCTTTGCGGAAGCCTACGAGAAGCGCCAGACGGCGGAAGACTCCGTCGAGCAGGGCCGCGAATATGTTGAAGCCTACGTGCAGTTCACGCATTTCGCCGAGGGCGTGCAACACCTGGTCGAGGCCGGGGCCAGCCATCAGCACCGCGAGACCCTCGCCGGGCATTGACCGCAGCCCGACTATTTAGCGATGTGAGAGATATAACGGCGGAGCGCAGTCGCTCCGCCGTTATACGGCAGCGGTGCGCTTTACCCACTGCAACCGCCAAAGCTTTGCATGGATGCAAGACAATCTTCAGATTGTGTCAACCACAATGCGCAAGAGAACAGCATAGATCCTCAGCAGAAGCATGGCTCCCCGAGAGTCTGACCGAGAAAGGAGAACATCATGTCCCAGAACAGCATCACGAAAACCATCCTCCGCAGCGACGAGCTTTCCTGCCCGTCCTGCGTGCCGAAGATCGAAAAGGCGCTGAACGCCTTGCCGAGTCGAGAAGGCCCAGGTGCGCTTCAACACCGGCAAGATCGAGGGCGAGCATGATCCCGCCCGGTCGAGCGTCGATGCGCTGGTCGAAGTGATCCGCGGCACCGGCTACGAAGCGCGGCCTTCGGCCTTCTGACTTTCCTTCTGACTTCCATCGTAATCTCGTCGTGCCGGAACCCGGCGCGG
>CAYMOD010000155.1:0-5645 GCA_964391945.1 uncultured Rhodobacterales bacterium
CCGCTCAATGAGATGACCCCTCAATGAGAGGAGGGTGTTCGGCGAACACCGGTTCTCCGGACATGCTCTCACGGGTGACGTCACCGCCGTAGAGCCAGTCGAAACGGGCAAGCAGACGGCCGGGGGCGAGGCGGGACGCGGCGGCGAGGCCGGTCTGGGCGAGAGAGGCCGCCGGACCGCGCAGGTGGTAGATCCGGCCCGAGCGGACGGCCTCGCGCTGGACGCGGGTTGCGCGCGGCTTGCGGCGGGTCTCGTAGGCGCGCAAGGCGCGGTCGATGTCGGGCGTGGCGTCGAGCAGCGCCGCGAGCACCCAGGCATCCTCGATGGCCATGGTTGCACCCTGCGCGAGAAAGGGCAGCATCGGGTGGCAGGCATCGCCCAGGAGGGCGAGGCGGCCCCTGGTCCAGCACGGCAGGGCGGGATGGTCGAAGAGCCCCCAGAGGAAGGTCTCGGGCAGCGCCGCGACGAGGGCTTCGGCCTCATCGCACCAGCCGGCGAAGGCGCGGGCGGGTGAAGCGGGATCGTCGGGATGGGTCCAGCCCTCCTCCGCCCAGTCGGCACGCTCCTCGATGGCGACGATGTTGACGATGCTGCCGCCGCGCAGGGGATAGGCGACGAGGTGACGGCCCGGCCCGGCGAAGACGGTGGTTTCCCGCGGGACGAGCGCGGGATCGAGCCGGCCGGAGGGGACAAGGCCGCGCCAGGCGACATGGCCGGTGAAACGCGGCCGGGTGCCGGCGAAATGCGCGGCACGCAGGGCTGAGCGGACGCCATCGGCGGCGATGACGAGGTCGAAATGCAGCGGTGCCGCGTCCTCGGGGAGGACCGTGATCCGGTCGGGGCGAGGGGTGACGGCGGCGATGTGGGTGCCGAGGCTGAGGACGGCGCCGGTCGCCGGCAGGGCGGCGGCGAGGAGGCCGAGGAGATCGGCGCGGTGGAACTGCCAGTACGGGCGACCGTAGCGAGCCTCGGCGGTGGCGCCGAGGGGCACGCGCGCGAAAGCGCGGCCGGTGCGGCCGGTGCGCAGCACGACGGCGGGCGGCGAAGTGGCGAGGACGCCGGCGTCGCGGAGGCCGAGCGCGTCGAGGACGGCGACGCCGTTCGGGCCGATCTGGAGCCCGGCACCGACCTCGCCGAGAGCCGGGGCCTGTTCGAAGACGGTGACGCGGGCAAAGCGGCGACCAAGCGCGAGCGCCGCCGCGAGGCCACCGATGCCGCCGCCGATCACGGCGATGTTTCTGTCCCGAAGGTGCATGGCTGATCCCATAGCTGGGGGTAACGACGGATGCGAGGGGAGTCGGGGCGGTGCGGGCCACTTCCGGGTCCGAGGCAGGTTTTGCCATCCGGACGGGAACTTGCGCGATGCACCGGTGCTGCGGGAGCATGCGTGAAGCGCATGCAGCGAAAGACGGTCGGGATTCGGCACGGGTCGGACGGGCGCGAGATCCCGGAACGCCCCCGGTGATCGCCGCGTACGGTTCTCGCCTGAATGGCCCAGTTCGGGGACGGGTGGGCCTTGACTGCATTCCGGGGCGGTCAGACGGGAGATGCGTCAGCCGGAAGCTGCGAGCAGACTCGCGTTGCCGCCGGAAGCGGTGGTGTCGATGCAGAGGTGGCGTTCGAGCGCGAAACGGTAAGGGTCGGGAAGGCCGGTCTCGAGCGGCACGATCGGCCCTTCCCGGGCGGCGAGGGCGCAGCGGAGGCGGACGAGCCAGTCCCGTGGTCCGTGCGCCGCGACGAGGGCAAGACCGCCGAGGCCGGTCAGCGCCTCAGGGTCAGGCTGGCCCTCGAGGGCGAGGATGGGGAAGTGCGCGGCCGCGAGCGGTTCGGCGAGACGGTGGGCGGCGAGCGCGACGAGGAGGACGGAATTGCCGGCGGCGAGCGCCCGCGCCGCCTGCGCCCGCGCGAGATCGGGGTGAGGCCCGAGGACGAGGACGCAGCCGCGCGGAGCGTAGCGGAGGCGGTTGCTCTCGCCGGTCGGTCCCGGCAGGTCGCGGGGCGTGAAGGTTCCGGGGTCGAGACCGGCGAGCGCCTCTTCCGGCAGCGCCGAGCGCAGGGCGGTGAAACCCTCGGGGTCGAGCGGCGCGCCCGGCTCCGGCAGATTCGCGAAAGCGCCGGCGAGCGCGCGTCCGTCCCGCATCGGGCCCGCGGGTTCCGCGAGCGGCGCCCCAACGGGTCGGGTGAGGCGCGGCACGTAGTGGGGGCCGCCGGCCTTCGGGCCGGTGCCGGAAAGACCTTCGCCGCCGAAGGGCTGCGAGCCGACGATGGCACCGATCTGGTTGCGGTTGACGTAGGTGTTGCCAGCCATGATCCGCGAAGTGATGCGCTCCACCCGGTCGTCGATCCGGGTGTGAAGCCCGAAAGTCAGGCCGTAGCCGCGGGCGTTGATCGCGGCGATAGTGGCTTCGAGCCGGTCCGCGTCGAACTCGGCAAGGTGGAGGACCGGGCCGAACACTTCGCGCTCAAGCGCGGCGATGCCGGGCAGCGCGAGCATGGCCGGGCCGATGAAACGGCCGCCGGAGGGCGTGGGAAGCTTCTTGAGGAGCTGCCCTGACCGGGCGGCAACATAGCCCGCCAGGCTCGCTTCGGCGTCGGCGTCGATCACCGGACCGACATCGGTGGCGGGATCCCATGGATCACCCACGGTGAGAGCATCGGCGGCGCCCTCCAGCATTTTGACGAGACGCGCCCGTGCCTCGCGCTGGAGGTAGAGGATACGCAGGGCCGAGCAGCGCTGGCCGGCGGACTGGAAGGCGGAGGCGACGACGTCGCGCACCACCTGTTCAGGCAGCGCGGTAGTGTCGGCGATCATCGCGTTGATGCCGCCGGTCTCGGCGATCAGGACGGCATCCGGCGCGGCATTGGCCGCGAGTGCGCGATCGATCGCCTTCGCGACCTCGGTCGAGCCGGTGAAGACGACGCCGGCGATGGCGGCGGCTTCGGTAAGCGGCGCACCGACGTTCGCTCCGTCGCCGGGCAGGAACTGGAGCACCGCGCGCGGGATGCCAGCCTCGTGCAGGAGCGCGGTGGCGCGGGCGGCGATCAGCGGCGTCTGCTCGGCGGGTTTGGCGATGACCGCGTTGCCGGCGGCGAGCGCCCCGGCGATCTGGCCAGTGAAGATCGCGAGCGGGAAGTTCCAGGGCGAGATGCAGACGAGGACGCCGCGCGGCTTCCCGAGGAGTGCCTCCGCTTCGGCGGCGTAGTAGCGCAGGAAATCGACGGCTTCGCGTATTTCGGCGATCGAATCGGTGAGCGTCTTGCCAGCCTCGCGCGTGGCGAGCGCCGCGAGTTCCGGGGCGTGATCCTCATAGAGATCGGCCGCCCGCCTGAGCGCCGCCGCGCGTTCAGCGGGGGTGGTTGCCGACCATTCGGCGAGGCCGGAGGGCGCCGCCCCGAGTGCTGCGGCGACATCGGCCGGGGTGGCCTCCCTCACCTCCCCCACGATCTCCGCGGGGTTGGCGGGGTTCACGATCTCGCGCGGCGAACTCCCGGTCGCCGGCACGGCGAGGAGCGGCGCCGCCTGCCAGCGGGTATGGCGGAAGGCTTCGCGGGCATCGAGGAAGGGCAGGATCGAGGCGGGTTCGTTCACGTTCCAGCCACGGCTGTTCCGGCGCGGTGCGAAAATGTCGGCAGGCGCCGGAATGTGCGGATTTGCCACCGGCTTCTGGCTCATGGCGCGGGCGAACGGGTCGGCAGCGATCACTTCGGGCGCGATCTCCTCGTTGACGATCTGGTTGACGAAGGAGGAATTGGCGCCGTTCTCGAGCAGCCGCCGCACGAGATAAGCGAGCAGATCACGGTGTGCGCCCACGGGCGCATAGATGCGGCAGCGCGTTCCCTCCGTCTCGTGCACGAGTTCATGGAGGCTCTCGCCCATGCCATGGAGACGCTGGAACTCGAAACTCTCCCGGTCCCCCGCCATGGCGAGAACGGCGGTGACGGTATGGGCGTTGTGGGTCGCGAACTGTGGGTAGAGGCGGTCGCGGCCATCGAGGAGCTTGCGGGCGCAGGCGAGGTAGCTCACGTCGGTCGCGGTCTTGCGGGTGAAGACCGGGAAGTCCGGCAGGCCGCGTTCCTGGGCCTGCTTGATTTCGCTGTCCCAGTAGGCGCCCTTGACGAGGCGGACCATCAGCCGCCGCCGGTGCCGCCCGGCGAGGTGGTGGACCCAGTCGATAACCGGTCCGGCGCGGCGGTTGTAGGCCTGCACGACGATGCCGAACCCCTCCCATCGCGGGAGTTCCGGATCGGAGAGGATGGCGTCGATCAGGTCGAGCGAGAGGTCGAGGCGGTCGGCCTCTTCGGCGTCGATGTTGAGGCCGACGCCTGCGCGCGCCGCCGCCAGGGCGAGGCGGCGCGCCCGCGGCAGCAGCTCGCGCATCACGACCCCGCGTTTCGACCATTCGTAGCGGGGGTGCAGCGCCGAGAGCTTGACCGAGATGCCGGGCCCCGTGCACACGTCGCCGGTGCTGGATTTGGCGATCGCGGCGAGGGCATCCGCATAGGCGCAGGCATAGCGGCGGGCGTCCGCATCACTGCGCGCGGCCTCGCCCAGCATGTCGTAGGAATGGGTGTAGCCCTGCGCCTCGAGTGTCCGCGCGCGTTCCATCGCCTCGCCGATTGTCTCGCCGAGGACGAACTGGCTCCCCATCAGCTTCATCGCGCGGGCGACGGCGCTGCGCACCACCGGCTCGCCCACGCGGCGGACGAGGGCGCGCAGGGCTGCGGCGGGGCCCGGCCGGTCGTCGAGGATGCGCCCGGTCAGCATCAGCCCCCAGGTCGCGGCATTGACGAGGGGCGAGGCGGAATGGCCGAGATGTGCGCTCCAGTCGGAAGGTTCGATCTTGTCGGCGATGAGTTCGTCGATGGTGGCGGCGTCGGGCACGCGCAGCAGCGCCTCGGCGAGGCACATGAGGCCGACTCCCTCCCCGGTCGAAAGGCCATACTCGGCGAGGAAGGCTTCCATCAGCGTCGGCCGGTTCCGGGCGCGGATGCGGCGGACGAGATCGGCGGCCTCGGCGGCGATCGCCGCGCGCTCGGCTTCCGGAAGGCGGGCGTTATGGACAAGGCGGGGAACGAGGCCCGCTTCCGGCGCGTAGGTGGCGGCGCGGATCGCCTCGCGGAGGGCGGGATCGCTGCTCATGGGCGCAAGAATAGCAGATCGGAGCGCGGGAGTGGGATTTCCCGTTGGAACGGGCTGGCGGGGGCGCGGTGGGCGGTCTAGGCACAGGGGATGCTGGAGCTTCGGGACGTAGCCAAGACCTATGCGACCGCGGGCGGGCCGCTCCGGGTGCTCGATGGCGTGAGTCTCGGGCTCGGTGCGGGGCGGACGGCGGCGCTTACGGGCGAATCGGGAAGCGGCAAGAGCACGCTCCTGCACCTGATCGCCGGGCTCGACCGCGCCGACGGCGGGCGGATCATGGTCGGCGGGCGCGATGTCACGCGGCTCGGTGACGGCGAGCGGGCGCGGATGCGGCGCGAGACCATCGGGATCGTGTTCCAGGCGTTCAACCTGATCCCGTCGCTCGATGTCGGTGCCAACCTCGCCTTCCAGGCACGGATCGCCGGACGGTACGACCCGGAGTGGCAGGCGGAGCTTGCGGAGCGGCTCGGGCTCGCGGGGCTGGACTCGCGCTACCCGGAGCAGC
>CAYMOD010000156.1:0-3820 GCA_964391945.1 uncultured Rhodobacterales bacterium
GCAAATCCGAGAAGTGCATCTTCTGCTATCCGCGGATCGAGACCGGCCAGCCGACCGTCTGTTCCGAGACCTGCGTCGGGCGCATCCGCTATCTCGGCGTCGTGCTCTACGACGCCGACCGGATCGAGGCGGCGGCATCGGTCGAGAACCCGAAGGACCTCTATCCGGCCCAGCTCGGCGTGTTCCTCAACCCGCATGATCCCGAGATACAGGCCGAGGCGCGCGCGCAGGGAATACCGGATCAGTGGATCGAGGCGGCGACGCGGTCGCCCGTCTACAAGATGGCGATGGAATGGAAGATCGCCTTCCCCCTGCACCCCGAGTACCGCACGCTGCCGATGGTCTGGTACGTGCCGCCGCTTTCGCCGATCCAGTCGGCGCACGAGGCGGGCAAGATCAGCGCGAAGGACGGGATGCCGGACGTGCGCAGCTTGCGCATCCCGCTTCGCTATCTCGCCAATCTGCTGACGGCAGGCGACGAGGCGCCGATCGCCACGGCGCTCGAACGGATGCTCGCCATGCGCGCCTACATGCGGGCGAAGAGCGTCGAGGGCCGGATCGACGCCGCCATTCCCGAACGGGTCGGCCTCACCACGACACTGATCGAGGACATGTACAAGATCATGGCGCTCGCCGCGTACGAGGACCGCTACGTGATCCCGACCGCCCACCGCGAGTTCGAGGAGGACGCCTACGCCCTGCGCGGCGCGATCGGGTTCGGCCTCCATGAGGGTACCGGAGGCAAGAGCAAGACCAACCTCTTCGGCGGGGCCAAACGCACCCCGCGCAAGCCCTACGTGGATATCCCGACATGAAACTGACGCTCCGCGCCCTTGCCGCCCTGCTCGGCTATCCTTCCGCCGAGCTCCAGGCCAACATTCCCGGGATCCGCGAAGCGCTCACCGAAGGGCCGCTGCCGCGCGCCGTGCGGCGGCGGCTGGACCCGCTGCTCGACCGGCTCGCGACCGGAGAACTCCTCGACCTCCAGTCCGACTACAGCGAACTCTTCGACCGTTCCCGCTCGCTGTCGCTTCATCTCTTCGAACATGTTCACGGCGAGAACCGGGAGCGGGGGCAGGCGATGATCGACCTCGGCCAGCAATACATGGACAAGGGATTTCTTCTTGCCTCGCCCGAGCTTCCCGACTTCGTCCCCATCTTCGTCGAGTTCGCTTCCTGCCTGTCTCCGGCCGAGGCGCGCGAGATGCTGAGCGAGCCCGCCCATGTCTTCGCCGCCCTGGAAGACCGGCTCGCCAAACGCGCCTCGCCCTATGCCGCCATTTTCGGGGCGCTGATCGTGGCGGCAGGCACGAAGCCGGACCGTGAGGCGCTCGCCGAGCTTGAGGCAAATGCGCCGGACGACGACCCTGCCAGGATCGATGAGGAATGGGAGGAGAAGGCGGTCACCTTCACCGCTTCCCACGACATGGGCGGTCCGACCGGCATCGTCGCCAAGCTCCGGGCTGCCGGCAAGGCGATGGTCGCCGCCCGCAGCGATCATACCTGAAGGAGGCTCTCCATGAACAACTTCCTCAATCAACTCGCCTTCGGCTGGTATCCCTATCTCGCCATCACGGTCCTGATCGTCGGTTCCATTCTGCGCTTCGACGCGGCGCAGTATTCCTGGCGCTCGCAGTCGAGCCAGTTCCTGCGGCGGCGGCAGATGATGATCGGTTCGAACCTGTTCCACCTGGGCGTGCTGGTCCTCTTTGTCGGCCACTTCATCGGCCTGCTCACACCGATCTGGGTCTTCGACACGATCGGGATCGGCCACGGGTTCAAGCAGCTGACGGCGCTGGTCGTCGGTGGCATCGCCGGGATCGCCGCACTCGTCGGGGCGACGCTGTTGCTCCACCGCCGCCTCGTCGACCCGCGCATCCGGCAGAGCTCGTCCTTCGGCGACATCGCCGTGCTCGTGCTGATCTGGCTCCAGCTCGTGCTCGGCGTCGGCACGACCTACTGGACGATACAGCATATCGACGGTTCCGAGATGGTTCAGTTCATGGGTTGGGCAAGCGGCATCCTGACCTTTGATCCCGAGGCGCCGAGCCTGCTCACGGATGTTGCCCTGGTCTACAAGCTTCATATCATCCTCGGGCTGACGCTCTTTCTGATCACGCCCTTCACCCGGCTCGTCCACATCTGGAGCGCGCCGATCTGGTTCCTGTTCCGGCCCGGCTACCAGATCGTCCGCTCGCTCGCGCCGGTCCGCCGCGAGCCCGGCGCCCCCGAGCCCGGCCCGATGGGCGGCGCCTCGACCACGATGCGCCAGCAAGCCGAGAGCGGGCAGGCGACATGAGCACGCGTTCCGACTTCTCCGACGTGCCGCGGCTCGTCCCCGACCGCCGACCGCCAGCCGCGCGCGTCCAGCAGCGTCAGCCTCGCCTGGCCCCGGTCATGCCCGGCGCCTGTGAGACCGGCGGTTGCGGCGGCGGCCCGTCGCCGTCCATGCCGCCCCCGCCGAGTTTTGGCGAGGTCCGGGTCGGCGGGGTCGAGATCCCCCCGGAGGCGATCGCCCGCGAGATCCAGCACCATCCCGCTCCCGACGCCGAGACCGCGTGGCGCAGCGCGGCGCGCGCGCTCGCCATCCGTGAACTGCTGCTGCGGGAAGCCCGGCGACGAGGGATCGAGGCCGAGCCCGAGCTTGACGAGGCGGAGCGGCTCGAGACCGAGGACGACGCGCTCGTCCGTGCGCTGCTCGATGAGGCAGTAGAGCCCGAGGAGCCGGACGAGGCGGAGTGCCGCCGCTTCTACGAGGCACGACGCGCCCGGTTCCGCACCCCTGACCTCTTCGAGGCCGCGCATGTGCTGATCGAACCTGAAGGCGAGGACGCGGCCGCGTGGGAGGCCGCGGAGACGCAAGCCCGCGCGGTAATCGCCGAGGTCGGCGACGATCCGGCGGCCTTCGCCACTGTCGCACGGGAGATCTCGGCCTGCCCGTCCGCCAGCCAGGACGGCAGCCTCGGCCAGGTGCGCAGGGGCGAACTCCTGCCGGCGGTGCAGGCCGCGCTCGAGGCGACGCCGGAGGGCACCGTGCGGCGCGAACCTGTGCGCTCGCCCCATGGCTGGCATGTGCTTCGCCTGCACCATCGCATCGAGGGCCGGCTCCTTCCCTTCGAGGCGATGTCGGACAAGATCGCGGAGACGCTCGAGGCGCGAAGCTGGTCGCTTGCGGCGACACGATTCGTCGCTGAAATCGCGGAGGCGATCGGGGTCGAAGGCATCGACCTCTTGCCCGCCACAGCCGGAGAGCCGTTCTGATGCCTATGCTCGGCGACATTCTTGCGGCGGCGCGGAGTTCGACATCGGACCTCGCGATCTGGCTCGAGACGGCTCGCCCCGACCTTGCGGCGCGTCTCCAGACGGCGGCTGCAATGGAAGAGGTCACCCCTTCCACCTATCTCCGGATCGCCGTCGCCGACTACGGTCGCTTCGCTTCCGAGGAGGACTGGGCCGGCATGATCTCCCGCCTCCGGGAAACCGATGATCCCGGATCCACCTGCCTTCTTGCCATGCTGGAATGGCGCCTGCCTGCCGTGCCGAACCTCATCCCTGCAGGAGAAACCTGACGATGGCCGACCCGACAAAACATCGTGACTCCAGCGACGGCCTCAATCCTTCGCTCTCCCAGCGTCGCGAGACGGTCCATGACACCGAACATTCGACGCCTGCACCAGCCGACAGCGCATCGGTGCAACGTGTGGAGGGCAAGGCCTGGCCCGCGATCTGGCTCATCGTCTTTATCGTCTGCGTGCTGATCGGCATCTACCTGATCTTCTTTTGACCGGCGTTCGCCAGCCTCCGAAGGCGCAGAGAGGGG
>CAYMOD010000156.1:3920-5627 GCA_964391945.1 uncultured Rhodobacterales bacterium
GGGCACAGTTGAATGGCGCCATCGCGGCGCCCACTGCCGGTCTGTTCCAGTTGGAAGAAACTGACTTGCACCGCAAGCGCCCCGCACTGGTGCGATCCGCTCGTGTGGTGGTACGGTGAACTATTATCTTCGGGATGCCCTTCTCAGGACACCCTTCGGCTCGGAAACCTCCGCCACGGATCAGGCAACGCCCGCGTAACGGCACAGAACCGCGCGCACCCGCTGGTCAGTGGTCATACGCTCGGGCTTCCATAGCCGGAGTGCCTCATGCGATGGCAGGGACTGACCGAGTGCCTCTTCCAGGATCTGCGACAGGACAGGCCCCTTCATGGGATCGAGGCCACGAGCGATCAACCGCTCATTGATCCGGGCATCGGTCGCAAGCCCTGTAAGATGCGATTCGTCCATCGAGGCTTCCTCCTGTACATATTATTTTAGGAGTACCCTTAGCGGAATTTCGGGGATTCCGGAAGTCCAACTTGGATCGGAATTTAGAGGAAAATGGACCTGAGGCGGAGGCCCGCCAACCAGAGCGCCCTTCTGTCGCCGCACAAGAAGCAGGTCGGCACCGGAACCGATACCGTCATGTCCGCACCAAGGCACCCGACCACCTGCACCAGGCACGGCGCCGACCCGCTACGGGCACCGTGTGCCGGAAGCCGCGGGTCCGGGCTTTCATCGGACGGCTCCCACGCCTATAAGCCCGAGCCGGACAAGTGAGGGGTGCCGCCGATGCGCAAGGTGGAGCTGAGCCGCAGGACCGCGGAGACCGAGATCACCGTCGACCTCGACCTCGACGGCAACGGCGCGCGCGCGTGCCGGACCGGCATCGGTTTCTTCGACCACATGCTCGACCAGCTCGCCCGCCATTCGCTGATCGACATGCGGATCGAGGCGAAGGGCGATCTGCATATCGATGACCACCACACGGTGGAGGATGTCGGCATCCTGCTCGGGAAGGCGCTTGCCCGCGCGCTCGGCGACAAGACAGGCATTCGCCGCTACGGCTCGTGCCTCCTGCCGATGGACGAGGCGCTGGTCAGCGCCGCGCTCGACCTTTCCGGGCGGCCGTTCCTCGTCTGGAAGCTGCCGCTCGACACGCCGAAGATCGGCAATTTCGACACCGAGCTCGTGCGCGAGTTCTTCACCGCCTTCGCGATGAACGCCGGCATGACCCTCCATCTCGAGCGCGTGGCAGGCGTCAACAGCCATCACGTGACAGAGGCGGCATTCAAGGCGGTGGCCCGCGCGCTTCGCGATGCGGTCGAGCCCGATCCCCGCGCCGGCGGCGTCGTTCCCTCGACCAAGGGGACGCTGACGTGACCACGGTCATCGTCGACTACCAGAGCGGCAACCTGCATTCGGCGGAGAAGAGCTTCGCCCGGATGGCGGCGGAGACGGGCGCCGGACGGGTGGTCGTTTCCTCCGATCCCGGGGCCGTGCTCGCGGCCGACCGCGTCGTGCTGCCGGGCGTCGGTGCCTTCGCGGATTGCCGGAACGGGCTGATAGCGGTACAAGGCCTCTTCGAAGCGATCGAGACCCGGGTAATCCGCGGCGGTGCACCGCTTCTCGGCATCTGTGTCGGCTGCCAGATGATGGCGAGCACCGGCAGCGAGAACAGGGATACTCCGGGCTTCGGCTGGATCCCCGGCAAGGTGGTCCGGATCACGCCGCGGGGCAGTGGGATCAAGGTGCCGCATATAGGCT
>CAYMOD010000157.1:0-5626 GCA_964391945.1 uncultured Rhodobacterales bacterium
ACCGAGAAGTGTTTCCCCGCGATCCCGACCGTTGCTGTCAGCAAGCGCGTGGTGCGTGAAATGAGAGCGCTGATCGAGCAGCGCGGCCGGGCTGGCCCGATCGTCAGCGACAATCGCACGGAGTTCACCTCCTCCACGGTACTCGGCTCGCTCAGCCGGCCAATCTCGACTGGCGCTCCATCGCGCCGGGCAAGCCAGCCCAGAACACCTTCGCCGAGAGCTTTCAGCCCGGATGCGCGATGAGTGCCTCAACGAGCACCTCTTCTTCTCCATGAACCATGCCCACGCCGTCATCGCCGACTGGGTCGAGGATTTCAACACCACGCGGCCACACCCGGCGATCGACCCTATGACGCCCGCCGCCTGCGCGGCCGCCTTGAACACGCAATGGGCACCAGCGCCGAGCCGCCTCGAAAACTCCGCGCCGATGCCCGTTGCTACCATCGCACTCATCCGCCATTCTGAAACTGCGGTTCCAGTCGCAGCCGGATGAGCAGCGGGGGGCAGGTCAGATGGTCAGAGCCCCCCGTCGTTCCTGGTGAACAGGTCGGAACAGAACGGACCGATCACGTCCCGTGCCCACAGCGGTGCCGCAATGCTGTAGCGTACACAAATCCGAAACTCCTCGTCCGGTACCTGGCAGACCCCCAACAGGGCATTCCACGACCATAGTTCGTTCACCTGGCCGGCGCCGAAAGTCCTGCTTCCGTCAACCCTGCAGAGAAGCCGGCCGGTTGCGCTTTCGCTCCACACCCGCGTGTCAGTGTGGATCGTCGTTCGGAGATCCGCCTGGTGCAGGATATCCGGATATCCGTCGGAACTTGGAACAAGGACAATGGATGATTCCATCCATGGTTCATCAAGAACGTGATGCTCGTACAGCCGGCGTGCCGGATCGAACCCCAGGAAAATCACAAGCGCGATCGCGAGGCCGGCCATAAGCGTGCGGACGGCGTTCTTGTCCGGAGTGCTCTTATCGGCTCGAAGCATCGAAATCACCTTTCTTCTGCTTGTCGATCAGCCGTTCGACATAGGAGACCGCCACAAGCCCGGTCACGAACGCTGCGGCACAGAGAGTGCCGAGAGAGGTCCCCATTTGGGTGGACATTTCTCCGATCCAGGGACCAAGGATGAGTGGCGAGAGCACTCCGAAACTGAACGATGTTGCGCTTCCAACAAAGATCACCCGGGCGGTCTCGAATATGCTTGTCTTCAGGGCAGCGGCACGAACTGCCCCCCCCAAAGCTCCGAAGAACGTTAGTAGTGCACCTTGTTGATTGAAAACTTCCCAGATCATATCATGACCATTGGCTATACCTCGTCAACGTCCGTCATTGTTCTGCTCCGGAGAACTTCTGGATTTCGAACCTGGCGCACTGTGGAAGCCATCAATGACGGCAGTACGCGCTTCATGATTTCTCGATTATTGACGGCAACCCTGATCCAGAAGATCCAGCAGATAGGCCCCGGTCATCTTGGACCATGGACCGCCATCGGCGATCAGGGCAATATTGTGAGCGTCCCGGGCCTGCAGGGATCGCTCACAGATCGCGTCGCCTTGCACGGTCGTGCAGGCGGCGGTCAGCGTCATCTGCATCAGCAGGAGTTTCCACATCGTTCATCCTCCGGTGCGCCTCCAGTTGATCCCTGGCCTCCCGCGCTTCCTGATTGGTCTTCTCGTGACGAGTCGCCTTCCACCAGATGCCAGCCGCGGCGGCCACAAGTGCCGCGATGGCACCCAGGATTCTCTCGATGCCGAACATCATTCATGCTCCTCCTGCGATCCTGTCCTGATCTGCAGCCGCTGCGCCCTGCAGCCATCGCGAGGCTCGTCCAACTCCGGCATTGAGGGCTGCGTTGAACACCACCAGCGCCAGCGGCGGCAGAAGCTCGTCTCCGCCGATCCTGCCCTCGCATTTTTCCGGTAGAGTTCGCGTGCCTGCTCACGCGTCATGCCTCTGAGATCGATGAGATCGACCGCGCCATCCTTATTGTAATCGAAGTTTTCCTCGAGGAGGGTGCCGATGGCCGCGCCCCATTTTGTCTTTCCTCCGGAATCTGCGGCATGATCCGACCATTCCTCCTCGTTCTCGATCTTTGCCGTTGCTTCAGCAAACGGGTCCATCAAGGAACTCCCACATTCGAAGGCGCACTACGGGCGCCGGTATTGATCCGAGAGAGGCAAGCGCCCCAGCGTCGCCGCATGCCGCGGCTTGGCAACGAATCCTACGGGAGCGAGGTAAAGAGGCGAGAAACTGAGCGTTCTGTACTCGCGCCAGGGAACAGGCGCGGCAGTTGGAGACTCAGCCGATTCCCGTGCCTCGGAAGGAGGTATGGTTGGCGGTGAAGCAGCCGTTCGCGGTGCGGAAGATACCCTGCAACTCCACCGTGTCACTGGCGCTCAGCGGCACCATGGCCTGCAGTCAGAACGCTTCGCCGAGACTACAAGCCAAACTTGTCGGAACCGAAGAGGCCGGGAAGCGCCCTGGTCACGAAGCCGGTCTGGAGGGTGAGCGGAGATCGTCGCTCACGGCCTTCTTGTTCATGGTGTGGAAGCAATCACTGGTCCCACCCTCGGCCGCGGCCCTGGTAGTCCAGAGCGCGACATTGAACCTGACCGGAAACGAGTTTTCCCGTTGGCCGAAGTGTCGATACCGGGAAGCGTCATGTTCTGCAGCCCCGTCGGAGGCGTGCCGATCCAGTCGGATCCATCATGGACGAGCAGAGCGTTCTCGCCCTCGATCCAGGCTCGCCAGATCACGTGTGGCGGGAGCCGCAGCCAAGGGCCTCGTCCCGTGTAGAGGGCGGCGTTCAGGTCCCGGCCGGATGCCGGAAGGAGGCGTCCCGCGGTTCCTCCCTCCGCACGGGTGATCGGATACGGTCCGCGGGCTTCGGTTCCGCACGTCGCGGCCGATCCCTGCCGGCCGGGCGGGCAGGGGCCGGATCTGCCGGCGATCGCGGTTCAGTTCCCGGGCGCGTTCCGGTATGCATCCAGTGCGGTCTGGACGATCTCCGTCGCCTCGTCCACGCTGCGATAGCCGCCGAATTCCACGGCATCGGCATCGGCCAGGTGGGGCAGTTGCTTGTAGACGCGGAAGAAGGCCTCGATCCGGTCGTGCTCCGCTGCGGGAAGATCATCGATGCTCGCGATTTCGTCGTAGCTCGGATCGATGTCGGAGGCCGGAACCGCCACGATCTTGTCGTCCGTCTCGCCGTCATCGATCATCGCGAGCACGCCGATCGCACGAACCTTGACCAGGGCGCCCGGCGCGATCGGCTCCCGCGAGAGCACCAGCGCGTCGAGCGGATCGCCATCGCCGCCGAGCGAGGACGGGATCGAGCCGTAATTGGCCGGATAGACGACCGGCATCGACATGTAGCGGTCGACGAAGACATGGCCGGTGTCCGCATCGACCTCATACTTCGTGATGCTGCCAGCCGGGATCTCGATCACCGTGTAGAAATCCGCGCCCTCCTCGGGCTGCAGGAAGGCGAAGGGATGCACCGGCCCGGACTGTGCCGAGGCGGCACCTGCGGTCACGGCGATAAGGGCGGCGAATGGCAGAATTCGCATGAAGCCTCCTGTTACCGGATACGGCCTCCAGCGATAGCAGCGGTGTTTGACGTGCGTGCGACAGTTGCATCCGTTCCCCGTTCGGCGCGGACGGCCGCAATTCCGCGCCACGGCATCCTTCACAGGGAGCGGGAAGAAACGGGAAAGAGGCCCGAGAGGCTTTCTGGTTCGTCAGAGCATCCGTCGGAGCGTGTCGTCCCGGACAATGAAGTGATGGCCGAGCGCGATCACGATATGCCCGAGAACCATCACGAGCAGGATCCAGGCCAAGGGCGAATGGAGGCCGCCAAGGGTGGCCGCCCAGGCGATCTCCGGTCCCTCCGGGAAAATCTCCACACCGAAGGCCGTCAGGCCATGACCGCCGCCGTACATGGCCAGTATGCCGGTGATGGGCAACAGCAGCATCACCGTATAGAGCAAACCATGGCCGAGCTTCACCAGAAAGGCCGTGGACGGGTTCTGCCGCGGACGCTGCGTGCGCTGGCGTGCCGCCCACAGCATCCGCAAGATGATCAATACCAGCAACAGGGTTCCGATCGAGAAATGCCCCTGCACCAGCGTCTGCCCGACCCAATGCTCGCCTTCATCGATCCGATCGAAGAATTTCAGCATCTGCCAGACGATCAGGATACCCATGAGCCAGTGGAAAACCTTGCTGACATCTCCATAGCTCTCGTGGGAGTCGTGGATCATGGAATCACTCCTGATACCTGTACTTGCCTCAAGTAGAGGAACCGCGCGGTTGCATCAACTGCAACCGCTGGTGCCGCCGCAGGTGTTGCACTTCAGGCAGGTGCCGTTGCGGACCAGCGTGAAGTTGCCGCATTCGCCGCAGGGGTCGCCCTCATAGCCCTGCATCCGCGCACGGGTGCGTTCGTCCATCATGGCAATCCCCGAGGCCTGGCTCTCGGAATGGACCGCAACACCCGCGACCATGCCGAGATCGAGGGCGCCGGAAATCGCGGCGCCGCCCTGGAGGACGAGAAGCTCCTGCGGCAGGCGTTTACGGAGGTAACCCGTCGAGGAGATCTGGCGGATCATGTCGATCGAGTTCGGCTTGTGCTCGGGCGACGGCTCCGCGCGGCTCCCCTCCTTCGCGCCGCCGCCGAGGGCGTCGAAACGCTCGCCCGCCGGCGTCACATGCGCGAGGTCGGTGCGGTCGAGATAGGAGACGGCGAGCTCGCGGAAGATATAGTCGAGGATCGAGGTCGCGTTCTTGATCGAGTCGTTGCCCTGGACGAGGCCCGCGGGCTCGAAACGGGTGAAGGTGAAGGCTTCGACGAATTCGTCGAGCGGCACACCGTACTGGAGGCCGACCGAGACGGCGATGGCGAAGTTGTTCATCATCGCGCGGAAGGCAGCGCCCTCCTTGTGCATGTCGATGAAGATCTCGCCCAGGCGGCCGTCCTGGTACTCGCCGGTCCGGACATAGACCTTGTGGCCGCCGACGAGCGCCTTCTGCGTGTAGCCCTTGCGGCGCTCAGGGAGCCGCTGGCGCTGCGAGCGCACCTCGCGGACGATGATCTTCTCGACGATCTTCTCGGCGAGGACGCTTGCGCGCTCCGCCTGCGGCGCGGTTGCGAGGGCCTCCTCGACATCGTCGTCCTCATCGATCAGCGAGGCCGAGAGCGGCTGGCTGAGCTTGGAGCCATCGCGGTAGAGCGCGTTCGCCTTCACACCGAGCGACCAGGAGAGTTCATAGGCCGCCGTGCAGTCGGCGATCGTGGCGTCGTTCGGCATGTTGATGGTCTTGGAGATCGCGCCCGAGATGAAGGACTGGGCGGCGGCCATCATCCGGATGTGGCTCTCGGCCGTGAGATACCGCGTGCCGATCTTGCCGCAGGGATTGGCGCAGTCGAAGACCGGATAGTGCTCGGGCTTCAGATACGGCGCGCCTTCAAGCGTCATCGTGCCGCAGACATGGAGATTCGCGGCCTCGACCTGGGCACGGGTGAAGCCGAGGTGACGAAGGAGGTCGAAGCCCGGATCGCGGAGCTTCGCCTCGGGGATGCCGAGCACATCCGTGCAGAAGGCCTCGCCGAGGGTCCACTG
>CAYMOD010000158.1:0-5603 GCA_964391945.1 uncultured Rhodobacterales bacterium
GGACGGCGTGAACGCACTTCGTGCCGAAGACCGGGCCTTCCTCGTCATCACCCATTACCAGCGCCTCCTCGACCACATCACCCCCGATGTCATCCACATCATGGCGGACGGGCGGATCGTGCAGAGCGGCGGCCCGGAACTCGCCCTCGAGGTCGAGCGGAACGGCTACGGCAACATTCTGAAGGCGGTGGCGTAAATGGCGGTACCGGCTCAGAAGTTCGACCTGGCGGCGGAGATCCTCGCCGCGTTGCCGGCGCCCGCGGGCGAGGCGGGCTGGGCCTCGGCGATGCGTGGCGCCGCAGCCAGCCGCTTTGCGGCAATGGGGGCCCCCCATCGCCGCGACGAATACTGGAAATACACCGATCCGGCCAGGCTGATCGCCTCCCCGGCGCCGAAGGCGGCCCGTATCGCTGCCGACGAGACACCGGCCTTCGCCGGGAGCGAGCAGCTGCGGCTCGTCTTCGTCGACGGCGTCTTCGACCCCGGGCGCTCGGATCCGGCCGCGCTCGAAGGGTGCGAGATCCAGACGCTTGCCGAGGCGCTCCGCACCGATATCCACTGGGCGCGCGACGTCTTCGGCGTGTTCGAGGCGCGTGGCCAGGACCCGGTCGAGCGCCCGCTCGCCGCGCTCAATACCGCGCATGCGACGGAAGGGTTCGCCATCCGCGTCACCGGCCGCGTGACGAAGCCGATCAGCTTCGTCTACGAGCGCAGGAATGACGCGGCGGATGCCTTCATCCACCACGTCATCCGCCTCGAGGCCGGCGCCGATCTCACCGTGACCGAGACCGGCCCCGCCGCCTCGCGCCTGTCGTCGGTGATGGAGATCGACATCGCCGATGGCGCCGGCTTCCACCACGTCCGCACGCAGGGGCGCGACCACGAGCGGCTGGCCTTCACCGCCATGTTCGCGCGGCTGGGCGAGAAATCGACCTTCAAGTCCTTCACGCTGACGGCGAACGGCCGGCTTTCCCGTAACGAGCAGATCGTCGAGTTCGCCGGCGCGGAGGCCGTTGCCCATGTTGCCGCCGCCTGCCTCGGCGACGGCGACTTCCACCACGACGACACGGTCTTCATCACCCATGGCGCGCCCGATTGCGAGAGCCGGCAGGTCTACAAGAAGGTGCTCCGCCATGGCGCGGTCGGCGTCTTCCAGGGCAAGATCCTCGTCCGTTCCATCGCCCAGCGCACCGACGGCTACCAGATCAGCCAGGGCCTGCTGCTTGACGAGGATTCGCAGTTCCTGACCAAGCCCGAGCTCGAGATCTACGCCGACGACGTGAAATGCTCGCACGGTGCCACCTGTGGCGCGGTGGACGAGGAGGCGCTCTTCTATCTCACCTCCCGGGGCGTGCCGCGGGACGAGGCGACCGATCTCCTCGTCCTCGCCTTCGTCGACGAGGCGGTGGCCGAGATCGAAGACGAGGGGCTCGCTGCCGACGTCCGCGATCAGCTCGCCGGTTGGGTCGCGCGGCGCCGGGCGCACCGGGTCTGAGCGAAATGGCGCGCGGCCTCGTCGCGGAGATGCTCCGCGCCTATCCGGACCCCCGTGCCGCGATGCGTCGGCAGATCCGGGCGGGCCTTGCGGAGCCGCGCGCGCTCTTTCACCTGATGGCGGCCTGCGGGCTCTTCTTCATCGCCTCGCTGCCGGCCGCCATCCGCTCCGCCCGTGCAATCGACACCGACGCGCCGGTCGCGGCCGCTGTCGGCGCCCACCTCTTCGGCTTCCTGTTTCTCGCGCCGCTTCTCCTCTACGCCGCCGGGCTCGTCGTCCACGGTCTTGCGCGGGCGTTCGGAGGCAGCGGCAGCGCGCTTGCCGCACGTTCCGCCCTCTTCTGGTCCCTGCTTCTCGCCGCGCCGGTCGCCCTTGCGCTTTCCCTCGTCGGCGCGCTGGCCGAGATCGTCTCGGGATCGGCCGTGTTGCCTTGGCTCTCGGTCTTGGGCTATGCGGGGCTCGCGCTCTGGGTCTGGTTCTTCGCCGCCTCGCTTGCCGAGGCCGAACGCTTCGAGGCGAGCGGGCTGGTGGCGGCATTCGTCGCCGCCGCTTTCGGTCTGGTGGTTTTCGTGCTCGCCGTTCTCGCTGGCGGCGCGGCGGCCTAGGGCACCGGGATACGGCCATGGCCAGAGCGGATGAATGGGCGGACCGGGGAAATGCCGCGATGGACTGGCGAAAACTGGTAAGCGACAGCTTCGTCAGCCCGCGTGCTGCGGCCCGCTCGCTGATCGGGCTCGGGCTTCAACCCGCGATTCTGCTTCAGGCAGCGGTGGCGGTCAGCGCGCTCAGCGTCGTGCTCGGCTTTCTTGCCGTCGAACTCGGACCGGGCGAGATCGATCAGGTCTCGGCCGCCATCATCACCACCCCGTTCCTCGGCGCCACCATCCAGTTCGCCGCCATCATCGTCGTTTCCGGGCTCGCGGCGCGGATCGGCGAGCTATTTGGCGGCACCGGAGGTTTTCCGGCGGCGTTCGCCCTGGTGATCTGGCTCAACGCGATGATGCTTCTCGTCCAGGCAGTCCAGATCGCTCTCCTGGTTTTCGTCCCGCCGCTCGCCGCCATCGTCGCGATCGCCGCCATCGTCTGGATGCTCTGGGCCTTCGCCAATTTCGTCACCGAACTCCACGGTTTCGAGAATCCGTTCTTCGTGCTCGGAGGCGTGATCCTGTCGATGCTCGTACTGTTCCTCGGCTTCGCCATGATCCTCGCGGTTCTCGGCTTCGTGCCGCAGGAGCCCATGTAAGGAGGCCTCCGCCATGGACGACCACAGCATGTCCTACGATGTCGAGGCGATCCGCCGCGACTTCCCCATTCTCTCGACGAGCGTGCACGGGCGGCCGCTCGTCTATCTCGACAATGGCGCCTCGGCCCAGAAGCCGCAGGTGGTGATCGACGCGGTGAACCGCGCCTATTCCGCGGAATATGCGAACGTCCACCGCGGCCTCCATTACCTCTCGAACCTCGCCACCGATCGCTACGAGGCGGTGCGCGGCACCATCCAGCGGTTCCTCAATGCCGGCCACGAGGACGAGATCATCTTCACCAGCGGCTCGACCCTCGGTATCAACCTCGTCTCCTACGGCTGGGCCGCGCCCAATTTCGAGACAGGCGATGAGATCGTGCTTTCCGTCATGGAGCACCACGCCAATATCGTGCCGTGGAACTTCCTGCGAGAGCGGCAGGGGGTCGTGCTGAAATGGGTCGAGCCCGAACCCGACGGCGCCCTCGATCCGCAGAAGGTGATCGATGCCATCGGCCCGAGGACGCGCCTTGTCGCCATCACCCACATGTCGAACGTGCTCGGCACCGTCGTCGACGTGAAGACGATCGCCCATGAAGCGCGCAAGAAGGGGGTGCCAACGCTTGTCGACGGCTCCCAGGCAGCGGTGCACATGCCGGTCGATGTCCGTGACCTCGGCGCCGATTTCTACGCCGTCACCGGCCACAAGCTCTACGGCCCCTCGTCGTCGGGTGCGATCTACATCCGCCGCGAGCGTCAGGCCGAGATGCGCCCCTTCATCGGCGGCGGCGACATGATCCGCGAGGTGCGCCGCGACGGCATCGCCTATGCCGACCCGCCACTGAAGTTCGAGGCCGGCACCCCCGGCATCGCCTCGATCATCGGCCTCGGCGCGGCGCTCGACTATCTGACCGCCCTCGGGCTCGAGAATATCGCCGCGCATGAGGCGGGATTGCGCGACTACGTGATCGAGCGTTTCGCCGGCCTCAACTGGCTGCAGGTCCAGGGCACCGCGCCGGGCAAGGGCGCGATCTTCTCCTTCACCCTCGAAGGCGCCGCGCATCCGCACGACATCTCGACCGTGGTCGACCGCAAGGGCGTCGCCGTCCGCGCCGGCCACCACTGCGCGCAGCCCCTGATGGCGCATCTCGGCGTCACCGCCACCTGCCGCGCCTCCTTCGGCCTCTACAACACGCGGGCAGAGGTCGACACCCTCGTCGATGCGCTCGAAACCTGCCACGAACTCTTCAGCTAGGGCGATTGCGAAACGGGGGACCCCCTGCTGACCTGGAAATCGCGACCAGTCAGCCGGATGGAGCGCCCGGTCCGGTACGATCGGATCGGAAAGCGCATCAGCGCGCCGCCACGGCCCGGAGTCTCCCCGCAGTTGCAAGGCGAAGGGCAAGCCGCTAGCTTTTTCCAGAGCCGCTGGGAGCCGGACGGAACGGCAGAAATCGCGCCTTGCATCGGCGCCGAAACGCGGCCGAAAAATACAGCACGGGAGAGAGATCAGCATGACAAGATACCGGATGGTGGCCATCGCGGCGGCGGCGGCGCTTGCGGGCGCCTTGACCGCGGGTGATGGCGCCGCCCAGGACGATACCACCTTCATCTCCATGGGCACGGGCGGCGTCACCGGCGTCTATTATCCCGTCGGCGGTTCGATCTGCCGCCTGGTCAACCAGAACCGGCGCGAGCACGGCATCCGCTGCGCGGTGGAATCGACCGGGGGCTCGGTCTTCAACATCAACGCGATGCGCACCGGCGACCTCGAATTCGGTATCGTGCAGTCCGACGTCCAGTTCAACGCCTACAACGGCGAGAACCTGTGGGAGGGAGACCCTTTCGAGGGTCTGCGTGCCGTCTTCTCGCTCCATGCCGAGCCGCTCACCCTCGTCGCGCGTACAGATTCGGGGATCGAGCATCTCGATGACTTTCCCGGCCACCGCATCAATATCGGCAATCCCGGCTCTGGCCAGCGCGCGCTGTTCGAGGTGCTGATGGCAGAAAAGGGCTGGGACCAGTCCACCTTCTCGCTCGCCGGTGAACTCGCTTCCCAGGAGCAGTCTCAGGCGCTTTGCGACAACAACATCGACGCCTTCGTCTTCACCGTCGGCCATCCCGCCGGTTCGATCCAGGAGGCGACCACCACCTGCGACGCCCGGATCGTCCCGGCGACCGGCCCGGCCATCGATGCCCTCCTCGAGGAATACCCCTATTATACCAGAGCGACGATCCCCGGCGGCATGTATAGCGGCACCGATGAGGATGTTCAGACCTTCGGCGTCGGCGCGACCATCGTCTCGCGCGCGGACGTGGACGAGGAGATCGTCTACACCTTCGTCAAGTCGGTGTTCGAGGATTTCGAGACCTTCCGCGAACTCCATCCCGCCCTCGCCAATCTCGATTCCGAGACCATGGCGACAGCGGGCCTGACCGCGCCGCTTCATCCCGGCGCCGAACGCTACTACCGCGAGCAGGGCTGGCTGGAGTAGATCGCGTCCGTGCTGGCCGAAACCAGGTGGGGCACCGGGATGTCCGCGCGAAGGGACGGGCATCCGCCGGCCGCCCATGCCGGGGAACAGGGTGAAGCCATGGCTCAGCAGACCGCTTCCGGCCGCGCGGCAACCGACGCCGAACTTCAGGAGATGGTCGCCGCCGCCGATACCGGCGCGCGCAATCCGACCGGGGCGGCGGCCATGCTGGTCGCCGCCCTCGCCCTCGCCTGGTCGCTCTTCCAGCTCTTCATCGCCTCGCCGCTCCCGTTCATGCTGTCCCAAGCGCTGGGGATCAACCTTGTCCTCAATGCGGCGGAGGTGCGCTCGATCCACCTCGCCTTCGCGCTCTTCCTCGCCTTCACCGCCTATC
>CAYMOD010000159.1:0-5593 GCA_964391945.1 uncultured Rhodobacterales bacterium
ATCCACGAGGTCACCGGCGTCGATTACGCCTCGAAGACGCCGGGCGTCATGCATGCCTGCGGCCATGACGGCCACACGGCGATGCTGCTGGGCGCCGCGAAATATCTGGCCGGGAGCCGACGCTTCGCCGGTACCGTTGCCGTGATCTTTCAACCGGCCGAGGAAGGCGGCGGCGGCGGCCGCGAGATGATCGCGGACGGGCTGATGGACCGTTTCGACATTGCCGAGGTCTACGGAATGCACAACCTGCCCGGACTTGCCATCGGCCAGTTCGCGATCCGGCCCGGCCCGTTCCTCGCTGCAGCCGACAATTTCGAGGTGCTCCTCGAAGGCCGGGGCAGCCATGCGGCATTTCCCCATCTCGGGATCGATACCACGCTCGTTGCGGCGCATGTCGTCCTTGCTCTCCAGGCAATAGTGGCCCGGAACCTCGACCCTCTCGCCGAGGCGGTGGTATCGGTGACGAGCATTCACACCGATGGCGACGCCTTCAACGTCGTGCCGGGCCGCGCCACGCTGCGCGGCACGGTGCGGACCTTCGATCCCGGCGTGCAGGACGCGATCGAGGAACGCATGCATCGGATCGCCGCGGGCACCGCTTCCGCTTTCGGGGCCGTCGCGACCGTGACCTACCGTCGCAACTATCCGGTGGTGGTGAACGGCGCCGGCGAAGCGGAGTTCGCCGCGCGTGTCGCCGGCGAAGTGGCGGGCGAGACCGAAGTGAATGCCGACGCTCCCATGAGCATGGGCGCGGAGGATTTCGCCTTCATGCTGAACGCACGGCCGGGGGCCTTCATCTGGGTCGGCAATGGCGCCACCGCCGGACTCCATCACCCGGAATACGACTTCAATGACGAGGCAATCCCCGTCGGCTGCTCCTACTGGGTCCGCCTCGTCGAGAATGCTCTGCCGCTCGCAGGCGCCTGAACCTGACAGGACGGGAATGGCCGGGCTCAAATCCGAGAAGATCGCGCGGGCGGCTTGCGCCACGAACGTGCCGTGAGCACGTGGTGGGGCACTCGCCTTCCCGTTCCCCGCCCTGCTCTCCAGGTTTTCCGGGAAGAAAGGCGCGGAGGATGTGACGGCAGACCATCCGCCGTTGTTCACCCGGCGGACCACCCTCGGCCGAGCGCCGCCGCCGCATTTGCCAGCACGAGGACAGCGATCGCGGTGACCACGATGCTCGGGCCGGTCGGGGTGTCGAGCCGCCACGAGAGCGCGAGCCCGCCGATCGCCGCGACGGCCCCGAACCCGGCGGCAAGGCCGGCCATCGCCTCCGGCGTACGCGCGAGCGCTCGTGCCGCGGCCGCCGGGACGATCAGCATCGCAGTGATCAGGAGGGCGCCCACCACCTTGAGCGCCACCGCGACGAGGAGCGCCAGCGCCACCGTCAGGACCGCCCGCTCCCGCCCCGCATCCACGCCCGCGGCCGCGGCGAGATCGGCGTTCAGCGTCGCGACGAGGAGCCTGTCCCAGCGCCAGACGAGAAGCGCAACGATCACCGCCGCACCCCCCCAGATCACCACGAGATCGCCCCACCCGACCGCGAGAATGTCGCCGAAGAGATAGCCGGCGAGATCGACCCGCACCCCTGCGAGCAGGCTCACCGCGACGAGACCGACCGCGAGCGCCCCGTGCGAGGCGACCCCGAGCATCGTGTCCGCGGCATAGGTCCGTCCCGAGGCCATCGACACCGCGAACGCCATCGCGAGCGCCGTGAGCGTGACGCCGAGCGCCACCGGCAGTTCGGCCGCGAGCGCCAGCGCCACTCCGAAGAGCGCTGCATGCGCCGTGGCGTCCCCGAAATAGGCCATCCGCCGCCAGACCACGAAACAGCCGAGCGGCCCCGCCGCCACCGCCACCCCGAGTCCCGCAAGCGCCGCCCGCCAGAGGAAACTGTCGAGAAACATCACCCGCGCCGCCGCCTGCTCTGCGGGACGGGATTGCCGCGCCCGAACCGATTCATGCTTCCTCCACCGCCGGATGCCCCGTCCCGGCGGCATGGGCGTGGTCGTGTTCGTGGCGGTAGAGCGCCAGCGCCCCTTGTGTGCCGTGCCCGAACAGCGCCCGGTATTCCGGCGCCGCCGAGACCACCGTCGGCGAACCCTCGCAGCAGATATGGCCATTGAGGCAGACCACCCGGTCCGACGCCGCCATCACCACGTGGAGATCGTGGCCGACCATCAGCACCCCGCAGCGGAGTTCGGTCCGCAACTCCTCCACCAGCCGGTAGAATTGTGCCACTCCTGGCTGATCGAGCCCTTGGGCCGCCTCATCGAGGACGAGGAGATCCGGCCGCCGCGTCAGCGCCTGCGCAAGAAGAGCGCGCTGGAACTGCCCGCCCGAGAGCGCCCGGAGCTGGCGGTCCGCGAGACCGGGGATCCCGACCCGATCGAGCGCACGCGCCCCTTCCGCCGCGTCGCCGCCGCCAAGCCGCAGGAAACGGCCGACGGTCAGTGGCATCGTGTAGTCCACCGCCATCTTCTGCGGCACGTAGCCGATCCTGAGGCCCGGCCGGCGGCGGATCGCGCCCTCGTCCGGCCGTTCGGCGCCGATCAGGAGCCGCATCAGCGTCGTCTTGCCCGAGCCGTTCGGACCGACCACCGTCACGATCTCGCCTGAACGCAGCACGAGATCCACGTCCCAGAGGACGCGCATGCCGTCGCGGCGGAAACCGACGCCCCGTGCTTCGAGAAGCGCCGTGGTATCCGCAGCGCCCGCCGGTGCCGGCTCAGCCATCGGCTTCGCTCCCGCAAGTTTCGCAAAGACCCTCGGCCTCAACCATTACCCGCTCCAGCCGGAAGCCGATGCCAGCGGCCTCCGTGGCCAGGAACTGCTCCGGCCCGTCGAGCGCGGCTTCTGCCACCCGCCGGCACGACCGGCAGACGAGGAACGCCGCGCAGTGCGACGCGCCGCCATGCGCGCAGGCGACATAGGCGCCAAGCCGCTCGACCCGGTGCACAAACCCGTTCGTGACGAGGAACTCGAGCGCACGATATGCGGCCGGTGGCTGCTGCCCGAGCCCGGCCGCCCGCAGCCGGTCGAGCAGCTCGTAGGCGGTGAGCGCCCGGTGACTTTCCAGAAGCGCATCGAGGACGCATTCGCGCGCCGGCGTCAGCCTGAGACCGCGCGCCTGGCACTCGGCCTCCACCGCCGCATGCGCCACCTCACGGCAACGCTGGTGATCGTGTGGACGGAACGGATCGTGGTCGAAAGCGGTTGCGTAGCTCATTTCTGTTATATTACAACATCCAGCATATTGTTACAATATAACATTCCACAGAGCCGGCGGCAAGCACCGCCTATCGGAGGAACCCGATGCCCGCTACCCGTTTTCTGCTCGCCGCCGCTGCCGTCATGCTGGCGGTGCCGGTGACCGCCGCGCCGCGCGTGGTCGCCGATCTCGCACCGGTGCACTCGGTGGTCGCCCGGATCATGCAAGGCGCCGGCGCGCCCGACCTGCTGCTGCCGCCCGGCGCCTCGCCGCACGGCTATGCGCTCAGACCCTCGGAAGCCGCGGCGCTGGAAGCGGCCGAGATCGTCTTCTGGATCGGCCCCGCCTACACGCCGTGGCTGGCGGAACCGCTTGCGACCCTCGCCGCTGATGCCCGGCGGGTGGCGCTTCAGGAAGCGGAAGGCATGACCCTCCTTCCGGTCCGCGACAGCGGCCCGTTCGACGCCCATGATCATGACCATGATTACACCCATGATCTCGATCACGATGCAGAAACACACACCGACGCGCACCACGACGCCGCCCCCTCCGGCACCATCGACGGCCATCTCTGGCTCGACCCGCTGAACGCCGCCGCCATCGCCGCCGCCGCCGCCGCCGCGCTCGCCGATGCCGATCCGGAGAACGCCGATCTCTACCGTGCCAATGCCGACGAATTCGCGGCCGAGATGGCGGCGCTGACGGAAGGGATCGCGGATCGCCTTGCCCCGCTCCGCAACCGGCCGTTCCTTGTCTTCCACGACGCCTACCAGTATTTCGAATCGCGCTTCGACCTGCCGGCCGCCGGGTCGATCGCGCTTCACGATTCCGACCAGCCGGGGCCGGCGCGCATGGCCGACATCCGCGCGCGCGTCCGCGACCAGGGCGTCGTCTGCGCCTTCGCCGAGCCGCAATTCGATCCCGCGCTGATGGAGACCGCGCTCGAAGGCACCACAGCGCGCCGCGCGAAGCTGGACCCGATCGGCAGTACACTCGAACCCGGGCCCGACCTCTATCCCGCACTCATCCACGCCCTTGCCGACGCCCTCGCGACCTGCCTCCCGGAAGCGGATTGAGCAGCGAAGGACGGTCGCATCCCGCCGCGCCGCCATCTCCTTCCCTTGCAGGGTTTCCCCCCACCGGCCTTTCCGCTACATCCCGATCCGCGCCAGCCGACCCAGTAATTACCAGAGGCAACACATGTCCGTTATCATCGACGTGGTGGCGAGGGAGATCCTCGACAGCCGAGGCAACCCGACCGTGGAGGTCGACGTCCTGCTCGACGACGGCTCCATGGGCCGCGCCGCCGTGCCCTCCGGCGCCTCGACCGGCGCGCATGAGGCGGTGGAACTCCGCGACGGCGACGAGGATCGCTACGGCGGCAAGGGCGTGCGCCATGCCGTCAAGGCCGTGAACGGCACCATCGCCGACGCGCTCACCGGGCTTGCGGTCACCGACCAGACCCGGGTTGACCGGATCATGGCCGATCTTGACGGCACCGGGAACAAGGGCCGCCTCGGCGCCAACGCCATTCTCGGCGTCAGCCTCGCCACCGCCAAGGCCGCCGCCCAGTGCGTCGGCCAGCCGCTCTACCGCTATGTCGGCGGCATTGCGGCGCGCGTCCTGCCGGTGCCGATGATGAACATCGTCAACGGTGGCCAGCACGCCGACAATCCGATCGACATCCAGGAATTCATGATCATGCCGGTCGGCGCCGAGAGCTTCCGTGAAGCCCTGCGGTGCGGGGCCGAGATCTTCCACGCGCTGAAGAAGCAGCTCGGCCAAGCCGGTCACAACACCAACGTCGGCGACGAGGGCGGCTTCGCACCTGACCTCAAATCCACGACTGAAGCTCTTGATTTCATCATGCAGTCAATCAGGGTTGCCGGATATGCACCGGGCGAGGACGTCTTCCTTTCCCTCGACTGCGCTGCGACCGAGTACTTTAGGGACGGCGCATATCATCTGGAAGGCGAAGGAAGATCTCTGTCAGCCGAGGAGAACGCCGCCTGGCTTGAGGATCTCGTCTCCCGCTATCCGATCATCTCGATCGAGGACGGGATGGCGGAGGACGACTGGGACGGCTGGAAACGCCTCACCGACCGGATCGGCGCCCGCTGCCAGCTCGTCGGCGACGACCTCTTCGTCACGAACACCGAGCGTCTTGCGCAGGGGATCGAGCGCGGCATCGCCAACTCGATCCTCATCAAGGTCAACCAGATCGGCTCGCTGACCGAGACGCTTGCCGCCGTCGAGATGGCCCACCGCGCCCGTTATACCAGCGTCATGTCGCACCGCTCGGGTGAGACCGAGGACGCGACCATCGCCGACCTCGCCGTCGCCACCAATTGCGGCCAGATCAAGACCGGCTCGCTGTCG
>CAYMOD010000160.1:0-5569 GCA_964391945.1 uncultured Rhodobacterales bacterium
GGCAGGAAGATCATCCCGACGGCGAGCCTCCCCTTGTCCGGCTCGTGCCCGGTGCGCCGGACCTGCTCCTCGAAGAAGGGAGCCGGGATCTGCACATGGATGCCGGCGCCGTCGCCGGTCTTGCCGTCGGCATCGACCGCGCCGCGATGCCAGACCGCCTTCAGCGCCCGGATGCCGTTCTCGATCACATCGCGCCGCGGATGCCCGTCCACCGCGACGACGAAACCGACGCCGCAGGCGTCGCGCTCGTCCTCCGGCCGGTAGAGCCCCTCGGCAGCGAGGCGCACCCGGTCGGCTTCCGCCTTCGCGGCCCATCCCCCGTCGATCTTCGAGGCATTGGTTCTGGTCATGGCGTGCCTCCCTGTGGTTGGTTGTTCCTGCTCTCCGGCGCCGTTCCGATGGCGCCCGCGCCCCGATCCGCGGCGGCCATCCTCCCCCCTCATCCTCACGCGCCCCTCACGCATCGTCGATCCCGATCATCGCCCGATGCTCGGCCCCGGTGATCCGCTCGTGCTCCCCCGCGAACGCGTAGGAGGCGGGCTTCATGTCGATGTAGATCTCGGAGGCAAGCGGCAGGGCGTCCGGCGCGTCGAAAAGGCCGAGCGCGAGGAAATGCATCCCCTGCATCTCCCCCTCCGCCGTCACCCGATAGAACAGCGTCGATCCGCACCGCGCGCACCAGCCCCGCTCGGCCCATTCCGAGGAGCGATAGACGCCGATATTCTCCTCGCCCTGCCAGCGCAATGCGGCTTCAGGGACTGGCGTCGCGACAAAGGCCGCGCCCGTCCACCGGCGGCACATCCCGCAATGGCAGGCATGGCTGTGCCGCTCGTGAGGCTCCGCCTCGAACTGCACCGCACCGCAGAGACAGGATCCGTGCATGGACATTTTCCCCGATCCGCCGGATTTCCAGTTATGTCAGTATTTATGTCCCATTCTTCAGGGGCGGAGCAAAGGCGTATGCATGACCCGTGCATGGATTGTGCATGTTCCGTGCATGCCGCCGAATGCCCGGCTCATTCCGCGGCGACCCTGGTTGCGCGCGCATCGAGATCGACGAGAATGCTCTGCGCCGCCTCCCGCCCGTCCCGGATCGCCCAGACGACGAGGCTCGCCCCGCGCACGATGTCCCCCACCGCATAGACCCCGCCGAGGCTCGTGCGCTTGCTGCGGAAATCCGCCCGGATCGTGCCCCAGCGCGTCACCTCGAGCCCCTCGGCATCCCAAAGCCGTGGGATATCCTCGGGCTCGAATCCCAGGGCCTTGATCACGAGGCCGGCATCCTCGGTATAGTCCGCATCGGGAATTTCCTCCGGCGCCTGCCGCCCGGTCACATCCGGTGCCCCGAGGCGCATCCGCGCCACCCGCACGCCCGTCACCTTGCCCTCGCCGACGAAACCCCTGGGCGTCGTCAGCCAGACGAATTCGACGCCCTCCTCCTCGGCATTCGCCACCTCGCGCTGGCTCCCCGGCATGTTCGCCCGATCCCGCCGGTAGAGGCATTTCACGCTCGTCGCCCCCTGGCGGATCGCGGTCCGCACGCAATCCATGGCGGTATCGCCGCCGCCTATCACAACGACTCGCTTGCCTGCGGCGTCGAGTTCGCCGCTGTCGAATTCCGGCACCGCATCGCCGAACCCCTTCCGGTTCGAGGCGGTGAGGTAATCGATAGCCCGTACGATCCCGACGAGCCCTGCCCCCGGACCCACGAGTTCGCGCGACTTGTAGACCCCGGTCGCGACCAGCACCGCGTCGTGCCGCGTCCGGAGTTCCCCGAACCCGATGTCCTGCCCCACCGCACAATTCAGGACGAAGGCGACGCCCGCGTCCCGGAACCGCGCCTCGTAGCGCGCCACCACGTCCTTCTCGAGCTTGAAACTCGGGATGCCGTAGACCATCAGCCCGCCGACCCGGTCGTGCCGGTCGTAGATCGTCACCTGCAGCCCCGCCTGGCGCAGCGCATCCGCCGCCGCGAGGCCCCCCGGCCCGGCGCCGATGATGCCGACGCTCTCCGGCCGTTCGCGTCCCGGCCGGATCGGCGCGACCCAGCCCTGCTCCCAGGCCAGGTCGGTGAGATATTTTTCCACCGCGCCGATCGTCACCGTGCCGTGGCCGGCCTGTTCGATGACGCAATTGCCCTCGCAGAGCCGGTCCTGCGGGCAGATCCTTCCGCAGATCTCGGGAAAGGTGTTGGTGAACTGGCTGAGCTCATAGGCTTCCCGCAGCCGTCCCTCCGCGGTCAGCTTGAGCCAGTCGGGGATATTGTTGTGCAGCGGGCAGTGGCTCTGGCAATACGGCACCCCGCATTGCGAGCATCGGCCCGCCTGCTCCGCCGCCTGCTCCGCCGCGAACGCCCGGTAGATCTCGCCGAAATCCCCCCGCCGCTCACCGGAATGCCGCTTCGGCGGGGTTATCCGGGGCACATCCACAAACCTGAGCATCCGCTGCGCCGCCATTCCATCCCCCTGCCGGTGACGTTTTCTACAGCAATCTGCCACTGCATGAAAGACAGACTTGCTGTTCCATATTGGAAAAATGACCACCTACCCGCCATCGGATGCATGATCACGGTCAGAAACAGGTCAAACATACTGTCTCTCATAGCCGCTTAACGCGTCCGTGGCTTACCGCTAGGTTGCTCCGACCCCGATTCGTGGTTCTTTATGAGGCAGGATGACCCTTCTCCATCTCGTCCTTCTGGCGACTGTCCAGGGACTTACCGAATTCCTGCCGATTTCCTCGTCGGCACACCTGATCCTGCTGCCGCAGGCAATGGGGATCGCCGATCAGGGGCTGGTCCTCGACGTCGCCGTCCATATGGGGACGCTCGGCGCAGTGACGCTGTTCTTCCGGCGCGAGGTGGCCCAGTTGCTCGTGGGGGCCGGCGATCTGCTGCGCGGACGCTGGGACACGATGGAAGGGAAGCTCGCGTTCCTGCTCGCCATCACGACGGTGCCGGTCGTGGTGGCCGGACTGCTCCTGCATCTGTCCGGCCTCATGGAGATGATGCGGTCGGTGGCCGTGATCGGCTGGACGATGCTCGGATTCGGACTGTTTCTCTACTGGGCAGACATGACCGGGCGGACGGAGCGGCGCTACGAGGGCTGGTCGGTGCGGGACGCGATCGTGATGGGATTCTGGCAGGCGGTGGCGCTGGTACCCGGCACATCGCGCGCAGGAATCACCATCACCGCGAGCCGGATGCTCGGCTTCCAGCGCGAGGACGGCGCGCGGATCGCGATGCTGATGTCGATCCCGGTGACATTCGCCTCGGGCGTGCTCCTTGCGGGCGACGTGGTGCAGTCAGCCGACTGGGAGGCGGCGCGGTACGCGGCGGTGGCGGCGGCCATGGCCTTCGTCGCAGCCTACCTGGCACTGGCGCTGATGATGCGGCTGCTGCGGAGCGTGAGCTACACGCCCTACGTGGTCTACCGCGTCGTGCTCGGCGTGGTGCTGCTCTGGATCGCCTATTCCTGACCCATCACTTCGGGGGCGCTCAGCCGGGCGAACTGGCCGCCGCGGCGGTAGCTGAAGAGATAGGTGTCGAGGATCGCCGCCATCGGTGTCGGCTGGATGTCGAATGCCTCGAAGCCGCGGGCGTCGGGTGCGACGACGTTATCGCGGGCAAGAAGCCGCACCTGATCCGCGGTAAGCAGATTGTTGGTGAAGAGACCGAAGCTCACACGCTGCAGAAAATCGAGCACCCTGGCCTGGAGGCGGGCGAGGCCGAGCGGCACGCCGACGATGGGCCGGCGACGGTCGATGACGAGGAACATGCGCTCCATCAGCGCCCGGAAGGTGCAGATCTCGGGACCGCCGAGTTCATAGATGCCGGGCTCCACCGGTTCCGAGACGGCCTTGACCGCGGCCCTTGCCACATCCTCGACATAGACCGGCTGAAACCGGGTTTCGGGCGCGACGAGCGGCAGCATCGGCATGTATTGGGCCATGCCGGCGAAGCGGTTGAAAAACCTGTCCTCGGCTCCGAAGACGATCGAGGGGCGGAGGATCACGGCGTCCGGAAACGCCGCCTGCACCGCCCGTTCGCCTGCCGCCTTGGTTCGGGCGTATTCGCTGTCGCTTGCAGCGTCGGCCCCAATCGCGGAGATCTGGACGAGACGGCCGATCCCGAGCTCCGCCGCGATGCGGGCGATGCGACCGGGGGCCTCGGCCTGAACGGCGTCAAAGGTCTGGCGGCCGGAGGTCACAAGGATACCGACACAATTGATGACGGCTTCGGCGCCCTGCATCGCCCGCCGGACGGAAGCCTCGTCGCGGACATTCGCCTGGATCGGCTCGACCTGGCCGACGAAACCGTAGGTGCGCACGAAATTCGCGTCGTTCGGCCGGCGGACGGCCACCCGCACCCGCCAGCCCTCGCGCGCGAGATGCTGGCAGACGTAACGGCCGATGAAACCGGAACCGCCAAAGACGGTGATGATGGGCGCAACATCTGGCATGGGCGAGCCTCCCCCCTCTGGATCTGGATCTAGCGGAGCTGCGAGGATGGAACAAGCTGGTTCTGCTGTGCGGATGCCGAGGGATTTCGCCGTGAAAACGTCGTGAACTGCACGGCTTTACTCGCGCGTGGAAGGTTCCTGAATGGAGACACTCTCCGCTGATGGCCATGCAGGCACTGACGGTCGCGTCCGGTGGACCTCGCTCGCGGGGATGACCAGTGCGATTCCTATCACTTCGGAACACAGCGGCACGCGGATGACGTGACGTTATCCATACCCATCCTCGACATCGGAACGGGCGCGCGGCTACTTCATCCATTAGAGGTGAAACATGACCCACAAGCCGCCGATACTGTTCTTGCACGGGGCCTTTGCCGGTCCGGAGGTCTGGACCCGCTTCATCGTCCCCTGGTTCATCGGTCGCGGCCACCGGGTATTCGCACCACGGCTGCCGGGACCTGTCACATGTGAGCCGCGCCTGCGGGACTATGTGCGGCAAGCGCGGGCAGCGGCAGAGAGTTTCGACGTGAAACCGGTCGTGATCGGCCATTCGCTTGGGGGGTTTGTTGCCCAGCACCTCGCCGCCGAAGGCGCGGTTTCCGGTGCGGTGCTCGTCTCCTCGCCCGGACCTTTCGGCCTTGGCCCGACGCTGATGCGGCTTGCTGCGGTGCCGGACGTGCTCGCGGCGCTGATGCTGGTCCAAGCGGGCAGCGGCGTCCTGATCGGACGTGAGATCACACGCCGCGCGCTCTTTACCAAAGAGACACCGGACGACTGGATCGACGCGGCCGGTATCATACCGCAGCCGGAGCCGGTGGCCGCGCTTTTTGACGGCATCACCTGGGACCTGCCGATCTGGTCGCTTGTCCGCGGCATTCCCATGCTTGCGGTGATGGGCGACCGCGACGCCATCGTGCCGATGTCAGACCTCTGGTCGATCGGCGCCGCTTACGGCGCGGAGATCAGCGTCGTGCCCGGCAAAGGCCACGGCCTGCCCCTCGATCCCGGCTGGGAGGGTCTCGCCCGGCGGATCGATACCTGGTTTGAGGAGCGTCGGATCAGCGGGGCGCCCTCCCGGAGCCACCACCGAAGGAAGGGGCCCGAGGCCT
>CAYMOD010000161.1:0-5541 GCA_964391945.1 uncultured Rhodobacterales bacterium
CTCGTCGACGCCGGCGCGGCCGGTGGCCGACGGGCCGACGAGTTCGCGCAGGCGCGCGAGCGTGGCGGCGGCGTCTTCGCGACGGGCATCCGTGAAGGCGAGGACGACTTCCGCCGCCTCCTCCGTCAGCTGTGCGCCATGGGTAAAGTCCCCGGATTCGTCCTGGCGACCTTCACCGAGCAGGGCGCGGACGCCCTCCGGCCCGAGGCGGTCGAGCTTGTCGACGGCGCGGAGCACGATGCCTCGCTCATGCGCATGGGAATCGGGATCGGCTTCGGAATAGATGCCGGCAGCCTCCATCACACCATTCAGCACCCGACGCGAGTTGACCCTCACGATATAGTCGCCTCGGGCGATGCCGACGGCTTCGAGCACGTCGGCCGTCATCGCCGCCATCTCGGCGTCGGCGGCGGGCGAGGCGGAGCCGACGGTATCGGCATCGCACTGGTAGAACTGGCGGAACCGGCCCGGTCCCGGTTTCTCGTTGCGCCAGACCGGACCGACGGCATAGCGCCGGTAGGGTGTCGGCAGGCTCAGCCGGTGCTGGGCGTAGACGCGGGCAAGCGGTGCGGTGAGGTCGTAGCGGAGCGCGAGCCAGGTCTCGTCCTCGTCCTGCCAGGCGAAGACGCCCTCGTTCGGGCGATCGACATCGGGGAGGAATTTGCCCAGCGCATCGACCGTCTCGACGGCGCTGCTCTCGAGCGGATCGAACCCGTGCAGGCGGTAGACTTCGGTGATGCGGTCGAGCATCGCTTCGCGCGCCAGCACCTCCGCGCCGAAATAGTCGCGGAAGCCCTTGGGCGTCTCGGCGCGGGGGCGGCGGGGCTTCTTGGCTTTGTCCTTGGACATGGTTCCGGGCGTTCGGAGCTTCGGCGCCTCCCTAACGCCGGCAGACCGCAAGGGCAAGCCGACCGGCCGGCGCGGCATGCAGGAACGATGCAGCGATCATGCACGGAACGTATGCAGAGGGCTCCGGTCGGGAATTCCCCCTCAGACGCTTCTCCCTCAAACGATTCCCCCTCAGACGAGGGTCCGGAAGCCGCCGCGGTAGAAGAGGAGCGGCGGGCGCTCCTCCTCGGTGATGCGGAGGACCTCGCCGACGACGATCAGATGGTCGCCGCCATCGTAGTGAACGGCGTGGAGACATTCGAGCCGGGTCAGGGAGCCGGCGAGAAGCGGCACCTCGCCGAGGCCGGGTTCGAACGGGATGCCGGCGAAGCCGCCGTGCCGCGCGAAATGCTCGGCGAGCGGCTGCTGGTCGGCGGCAAGGACATGGATCGCGAAATGGCTCGACGCCTCGAAGGCAGGAAAGCGGCCGGACTTGCGCGCCGGCGACCAGAGGACGAGCGGCGGGTCGAGCGACACGGAGGAGAAACTGTTGACCGTCATCCCGAGCGGGCCGCGGGGCGTCATCGTGGTGACGATCGTCACGCCGGTGGCGAAACGGCCGAGCGCGTTGCGCAGGTCGATTTGCGAGAAGTCCGGCACGCTCCATCCCCTGCCTCCTCGGGAGCGGACGTGTTAGAATGAAGGGAAGCGATTGTCGATGGCGGGCGCGTCGGCCGCCGCCGTACCGGCCACCCGATTTCGCAAGCCTCGCCCGCCGGGGGCCGCGGGCGAGGCTGACCATGGCCCGGAACGCCGAAGGGAGGACATAATGAGAGGATTGCTATTGACCGGGGCGGCGCTCGCGCTGGCGGGCCCGGCGCTGGCCGAAGATGTGGAATACGAGGTCGGCGGCGAGAATTTCGCCGGCTATTTCGCCGCGGCCGAGGCGCCGCAGGGCCTCGTCCTCATCATCCATGACTGGGACGGTCTCGACGAATACGAGCGCCAGCGCGCGGACATGATCGCGGAACTCGGCTACGACGCCTTCGCGGCGGATCTCTTCGGGGCGGACAACCGGCCGGAGACGAATGAGGCGCGGCAGGAGGCGACCCGCGCGGTGATGGGCGACCCGGAGCGGATGCGCGCCCTCGTCCTCGGCGCGCTCGACGAGGCACGCTCGCTGAGCGACGCGGAGGAGGTGGTGGTCACCGGCTATTGTTTCGGCGGCACCGTCACACTTGCCGCCGCGCGCTCGGGCGGGATCGAGAACGCGGCCGGTTTCGCCTCCTTCCACGGCAACTTCCCCGACGGCGGGGCGTGGCCGCAGGACACCGCCCCGATCCTCGTCATGCACGGCGGGATCGACCAGAATCCCAGCATCGAGGATCTCGCCGCCTTCGTGACGGAAGCGGAGGACGCCGGCCTCCCTTACATGGCGGAGGTCTATTCCGGCGCCGACCACGCGTTTTCGGTATTCGGGGGCGACAATTATCAGGAGCGGGCCGACCGGCTCTCGTGGGAGAGTTTCCAGCAATTCCTCGCGGAGAACCTCGGCGGCTGAACCCGGCCTTCCGGAGCGGATTCACCATTAAGGGGAAAGGCCGGCCTCATCGGCGGCTTTGCCGTGCTAATGCTCCGCTCAAGAAAGCCGAGGAGCAAGCCAATGACCGCGACCAACATCAGCGCCGAGATCGCTGCATCCTACCTGTTGATGCAGTTTCCCGTCTCGGAGGGAACACTCGCACTCGGTGCCGATTTCATGCGGGGTCTCTTCCCGGCGCAGGCGGCGGCCCGCATGCTTGACCACGACGCAGACCTCGGTGCCGTACTGGAAGAGGTCGTCGCCGACATCGACGCCGCGCATCCGGGCTGGAAGGTGGTGATCCCGCTGACGGAGGGGCTCGATTCCCGCGGGATCCTCGGCGCGGCGCTCCGGATCATCGCGCGGGAGCGGATCCTCTGTTTCACCGTGGGTGAACCCGGGAACGAGGAGGTGGTCGCGGCCAGGGAGGTCTGCCGCCGCAACGGACTCGAGCATGTCGCGATCGATCCCCAGGATTACGCGTGGGACGAAGCCACGGCGATCGACCACGCGGCCGCGTCCTTCCGCAAGTTCCACGCATTCGGGGGCGTCGAGACCCCGGTCTTCGCCAGCTTCCGCGAGCATTGCCGCCGGATGTTCGGAGGCCAGTACTACATGCTGAGCGGCTTCCTCGGCGGGGTCAATTCCGGCGCGCATCTCGCCACGGAAGGGCCGGCCCAGCAGATCGGCGACATGGTCGAGGCGTTCATCAGACACAACCGCACCTACTGGGGATACGAGGCGCCCGAAGAGCTACGCAACACCCTCGCCGCGCACGGAGAGCGCATGTGCGCCGAGATCACGGCGCGCGGCTATCCCGGCATGACGCTCTTCGACGCACTCGACGTCAGCCTGCGGCAGGGGCTCAGGATCCGCAGCGGCGTCCACATCGCCGATACCATCTATGCGCCGCTCGCCGATCCGCGCATCATGTCCTGGTGGTACGGCCCGGTCCCGCGCGAGCGGCTCGGCCAGGCGCGCTACCGCGCGGAGCTTGCCGGCCGCTACGGCGAGATGTTCTGCCTCGCCGACGACAAGGTGCGCCGCGCCCCGGTTCATTCCCTGCGCCGGCGCACGTTCGCCGGCCGGATGCGGAACAAGGTGATGAACAGGCTGCGCGCACGCATCGCGCCGCCGTACGGCGTGTCGGAGCGCGGCGACCTCAGGACCAACACGCAAAAGCGCGACCTGCTCGTCGGGCTGGTGGAAGGGTTCGGGCGGCGCGGGCTCGTCGATCTCGACACCGGCGCCCTGATCCGCTCCCTCGACAAGCGGCCGACAGGCAATCCGCTGAACCTCTCCATCTCCGTCGCGAGCGTCGAGGCGAACATCCGGGCCGGAAACCTCGACTGGATCCGGCGCGGCGAAACCCTCGCGGCCGGAGAGGCGGGCATGCCGCCCGCACGGGCGCCGCTGTCGAAGATCGCCTGAACTCGCGGGCGCCCGCACACCTGAACTCGCGGGCGTCCGCACAAAAGGTCAGGCGAAGGCGCGGCGCCAGAGCGGGGCGATGACGTGGCTCGCCACCGGGATCAGGGCTGCGCCCACCGCGAGGCCGAGGATCCCTGCCCCGGCGGCGAAGGCCAGCCATTCCACCACGGCTCCGCCGGCCGGAAGACTGCCGGCGAGAGCGACGGCGATGCCGTGGATGAAGGCCTCCGGTGCATGCCAGCCGAGCGTGGCGAGCCCGTGGATGAGGATGCCGCCTCCCACCCAGAGCATCGCGAGCGTCCCGACGAAGGCAAGGACCGTGAGAAAGACCGGCATCCCCTTGACGAGGAGGCGGCCGATCCCGCGCACGAGCGGGCCGCCCCCGCTCGCCGCCATCGCGACGCCAGCGTCGTCCGCCTTCACGATCAGGGCCACCGCGCCGTAGACGGCGGCGGTGATGCCGACCGCGACGATGGCGAGCACCAGCGCCTGGTTCACCAGGCTCTCGGTCGGGATGGTGGCGAGCGCGATGGCCATGATCTCTGCCGAGAGGATGAAGTCGGTCTTGATCGCACTTGCCACGCGCGCGTCCTCGAGGGCACGTGGATCGGTATCGGGGGTGAGCGTTGCTTCGTGCGCATGCGCGGCGTGGGGAGCGAGCTTCTCGTAGATCTTCTCCGCCCCCTCGTAGCAGAGGAAGGCCGCGCCCATCATCAGGAGCGGCGTGATCAGCCAGGGTGCCATGACGGAGAGGAGGAGCGCCGCCGGCAGGAGGAAGATGAGCTTGTTGCGGAGCGAACCGCGGGCGATCCGCGCGACGATCGGCAATTCCCGCTCGGCCGCGAAGCCGACGACATAACGCGGCGTCACCGCGGCGTCGTCGATCACCACCCCGGCGGATTTGGCGCCGGCCCGCGCCGCGGCGCCGGCGATGTCGTCCACCGAGGCCGCCGCCACCTTGGCGATGCCGGCCACGTCGTCGAGTAGCGCAAGAAGGCCCGTGCTCAAGAAGATGCTCCCCGTCCTGGTCCGCGCAGGCATGCCGCCATGCCGGCGACGCGCAAGCGCGCCATCTTGTTCCTTGTCCCGACGACCGCAAGCGGAATCCGCCGCGGCACGGCCGCCCCCGGAGCGCGGCATTTCCCTGCCCGAAGCACCGTCCCATGACGGCGCCCACGCGTGAAACCCCATCCAGCTCCCTGATTCAAAACCGCGGCTGAAAGCTGATCGATCGTCAACCGGCGCCGGGAGGATGCGGTTCGGGGGTGCTTGCAGGCGCCTGTTCATGCCGAGGGAAAGCGCAGGGCGGCGCGGAGGCCGGGGCTTGCGTCCTCGAGCGCGAGGGCGGCGCCGTGCATGCGCGCGACGGCAGCGACGAGGCCGAGGCCGAGACCGGTGCCGCTGCCGCCCCGGCTCGGGTCGAGGCGGACGAAGCGGTGCAGCACGCGATCGCGGTCGGCTTCGGGAATGCCGGGGCCGCGATCGGTGACGGCGAGCGTCGGGCGGCCGTTCTCGCTCCGGGCGGCGAGGGTGACGGTCGAGCCCGGCGGCGCATGGCCGAGCGCGTTGTCGAGGAGGTTGGTCGCGGCCTGGGCGAGCAGCTGGCGATGACCGGAGACGACGGGGCCGGTTTCGGAATCACAGACAAGCGTCAGGCCGCGGTCCTCGGCCACGGCGTCGTAGAGTTCGGCGAGGTCACG
>CAYMOD010000162.1:0-5541 GCA_964391945.1 uncultured Rhodobacterales bacterium
TGCCCTGCCCGTCGAGCAGCGGCAGCGACATCGAGAAGTCCTGCGCCATCCGCACCAGCGCGTCGTAGATCGCGCTGTCGCCGTGGGGGTGATACTTGCCCATCACGTCGCCCACGGGCCGCGCCGACTTGCGGTAGGCCTTGTCGTGGGTGTTCCCGGTCTCGTGCATCGCGAAGAGGATGCGGCGGTGCACCGGCTTCAGCCCGTCGCGCAGATCCGGGATCGCCCGGCTGACGATCACGCTCATCGCGTAGTCGAGATAGGAGGTCCGCATCTCCTGTTCGATGGCGATGGTCGGGCCGGTATGGCCGCCCTTCTCCGGCGTGCCGTTCTCGTCGTCTTCGGGCCCGTTGTCTTCGGAGTTGTCGCTCAAGGAGTTGCGCCCTGATTGGGATACGAGCGCAGGTTATAGGGGAGCGGCGGCGGCTTCGCAAGGAAACTGCCCCCTGGGCAGGATGGCGATCCCAGGGGATCGTCCGTGCCCGCCGGATGCCATCGCCGCGCCGAGGCCCGGTAGCCGGCATGGCGGCTCATCCCGCTTCAGCTCGATGAATTCGGAGAGGATACGGGCGGCGGACCGCGGGTGGGCGCCAAAGCCTCCATCCGCTTCCCGGTAACCAGAAAGGCGCCCGGCCCGGCCTGATCGCTTCAGGCCTGGCCGAGGACGTGCAGGAGCGTCGGCATATCGAGGTCGTCTCGCAGCATGGCGAGCGCGCGCTGCCTCAGGCGCGTCGGATCGTGCTCCCCCTGGTCCGCGAGAACGAAAATCGCCGACGCCAGCCGGAACTTCGTGAACTGGATCCGATCAGCGGCGACAAACGCGCTCTCTTCCGCCAGCAGTTCGGCGATCATCTCATCGAGAACCGCCTTGAACATGTCGAGCTGGCGGCTGTCGTAGCTGCGCCCCAGCATCGGCGCTGGCTGGCCAGGTGCCTGCAATTTCTTCATCTCCATTGATCTGACCCCGATAATGCGTCGATGCAAATGCACGCGCCGCTCCGGCCGTTGTTCGCCGGGCGCCGACCGGATTACAATCAGCTATCGTGTTCGAAAGCGTACACTTCTCGGGAGCGGTCACGCGAACGGGGGACTTGCCTCAGGGCCCCGCAGGCGCGCCGTACAGACGCAGCAATTCCTGCTCGGCGGCGCCGTAGAAGCCGCTGGCCTCGTCGAGCAACGCTTCCCTGTCGATCAACGTGATCCGCCCGCGGCTGCGGGTGATCCAGCCGGCTTCCTCGAAGCTTTGCAGCGCGAGCGTCACCCCCGGCCGGCGCACCCCGAGCATGAAGGAGATGAACTCGTGGGTGAGCGGCATCTCGTCGTCATCGAGGCGATCGCGCGCGACCAGAAGCCAGCGGGCGAGCCGCTGGCTGACGGACCCGCGCGCGTTCGCAAGAACGGAGGAGGAGGTCTGCATCATGAAGAGGTAGGCATATTGCCGGACAAGCCGGTTGAAGGACGGGCTCTCCTCCATCGCGGCGCAGGCGCGGGCGACGGGGACACGCAGTGCCCGCCCGGGCACTTGCACCACGCATTCGTTCGGCGAGCGGTCGGTGCCCATCAGCGCCGCCAGATTGCCGACGCCCTCGCGGCCGATGACGCCAAGCTCGACCGGGATGTCGTTGCGCACGCTCCCCACCATCGAGATGATCCCGCTCTCCACGAAATAGACGAAATCGATCGTGCGATTCGGCGCCGCCACCTTCTGTCTGAGGTCGAGGTCGACGGGTTCGAGGGAGGGAGCGAGTTGTTCCAGGTCCGGCGCGGGGAGCCGGGCCAGAATGCCGTTTACCGATGATCCGTCGATCGACGGATCGCGAGCAGCCATGAGCTCCTCCCAGATCGGGCAAGAGCTCGCGGTGTCTCCCAGCCGTCCGCGCCCGGAAGATGCCGGCGGACGATCCATCAACCTAACATGAACCGGGTGCGGCGGCCACAGCGCTCTCGTTCGCCCCCGATCTCCGGCCGGCGCCGGGACAAGAGCCCGCCCGCACGCGGCATGTCGTCAGGGGAGGAGCTATATCACGCCGTCAGGCAGCGGCCTTCGGCCTCGCGCAGGGAATTGTGGATGTTGACGGCGGCGATCTCGCCCTGCGCCATGGCGACGGCGATCTGGTTCAGTCCGGTCACGGCGTCGCCGGCGGCGAAGCAGCCCTCGATACTGGTCCGTTGCCGGGCGTCGGTGATGATGCGCGCGTCCTCGGTGAGCCGGACGCCGAGCGCGCGCGCGAGGCCGGTCCGCGGCTCGATGCCGAGGCCGGAGTAGAGCGCGTCGAACCCGAGCCCGTCGCCGCCCGTGAAGTCGAGCCGCGCGCCCCTGCCCTCCTCCACCCTGATGCCGGCGGCCGGGCGTTCCTCCACCCGCACGCCCGCCGCCTCGAGCCGTGCGGCGTCCTCGGCACCCCATTCCGGCTTCTCGCCAAGGGTCACGAGCGTGACGTCGTGCGTGTAGGTGGTGAGAAAGATCGCCTCGCCGGCCGAGCATTTCAGCGCGCCGATCACCGCGAGCCGCTTGTCGATCACCTCGTAGGCGTCGCAGATCGGGCATTGCCGGAGGGTGCCGTTGCGCACATGCGCCTCGGCATCGGCGACCGGCGGCAGGCGGTCGCGCACACCGGTGGCGAGCACGAGATAGCGGGTCTTGAGGCTCCGCTCCCCCTGCCGCAAGGCAAAGCCGCCCGGTTCCCGCGCCACCTCGACCACGGCGCCCAACATGAGCGTCGCGCCGTATTCGGCCAGCTGCGCGCGCATGCGGGAAAGCAGCGCCTCGCCGTTGATGCCGCCGGGAAAGGCCGGATGGTTGTGGGTCCGGGGGATCGATGAGGCGCGGCTCTCGCCGCCGTCGAGCACGGCCACCCGCCGGCGGAACCGCGCGAGGAAAAGCCCCGCGGTCATTCCCGCGGGACCGCCGCCGACGACGAGGCAGTCGAAATCGGTTTCCCCGGTCATGGCGTCCCGGGCTTCGCGCCGAGATCGACGGGTTCGAGGGCCGAGACCGCCGGGCCATAGAGCACCTCGCCCGCGGCCGAGAAGCGCGATCCGTGGCAGGGGCAATCCCAGGTCCGGTCGACCGCGTTCCAGCCGACGACGCAGCCGAGATGGGTGCAGATGGCCGAGACCGCCGTCGGGTGCCCCGCATCGTCGCGCGAGACCGCCACCTGCTGGCCGTCGTGGCGCACGATGCCGCCCTCCCCCGGCCCGATCGCTTCGAACTTCCTGACCTTGCCGCCGAGCGCGCGGTCGCGCACCATCTGGAATCCGGCCCTCGCGTTCTCCGTGAAGAACGTGCTGCCTCCCTTCAGCGGCCGGAGGCGGGAGGCATCGAGGATCGGCGCCAGCGGATGCTCCCGCCCGTTGACGATATCCGCGAGGATGTGGCCGGCAACGACGCCGGTGGTGATCCCCCAGGCATCGAAACCGGTCGCGACGAGCAGGTTCGGCGTGTGCCCGGTCGCCGGGCCGACGAAGGGGAGCCCGTCCATCGGCCGGAAATCCTCGTTGACCCAGCCGAGTTCCGGCGTGAGGCCGAAGCTTTCGCGCAGATAGGCATCGAGAGCCGCGAAGGCCGCCGCCTGCGCCGCCTCTTCGCCGGGGCGGAAAGGGTCGCCGGTCGCCACCAGCCAGTCCTCGCCGGCGACCCGCCTCGTGTGGAAGGAGCGCGTCGGCGTGCCGGCGCTGATCGCCATGATGCCGGCCGGGAGCCGGTCCTGTCGTGCCGCGACGACAGCATGGGCGTGGGGGAAGGCCTTGGCGAAGAACTTGCCCTCGGGCACGATCGGCAGCTGGGTGGCGACGATCACCCAGCGTGCCTTCACCGTCGCGGTTTCGGTGCGGACGATGCAGGGCTCGCCGTGCTCGACCGCGACGACGCGCGAGCCTTCGTGGAGTGTGGCCCGGCCCCGGAGCGTGGCCGCGAGGCCGCGGAGAAAGAGGCTCGGATTGATCGAGCCCTGGTTCGCGAAGCTGAGCGCCCCGGCATGCGGCACGCCGATGGCAGCCTCCGCCCCGAATTCCGCCGGCAGGCCGAGGCGGGCCGCCACCTCCGCTTCCTCGCGCAGGCCGTCCGCCTCCCTGGCGTCGCGGGCGAAGACGAAGGCGTCGGCGCGGGTGAATGTCTCGCCCTCGCCGCCTTGTGCCGTATCGGCGATCCAGCCGATTGCCGCCTCGTTGGCGTGGGCGTAGGCGCGGGCCCCGGCCTCGCCGATGTCCTGCACGAGGCTGCGGTAGATCGGCCCGTGCTGCGAGGTCGCCTTGGCGGTCGAGCGGCCGGTCGCGCGCGCACCGATCCTCGCCGCCTCCAGGAGCATGACCCGCCGCTCCCCCGCGAGCAGCCGCGCCGCAGAAAGGCCGACGATCCCGCCGCCGACGATCGCGACGTCGACCTCCGCATCCCCCGCGAGCGGCGGCAAGGCCGGCGCATCGCTTCCCGCTCGTGTCCAGACTACCTCGCCTCGCATCCGTGAGCCCTCCCCCACCGGTTCCTCGGGCTCAATGCCCGGCCGGGAGCGATGTTCCGGGACCGGCCGCGGCCCCGGTCAGTCCTTGAGGCTCAGGCAGGGATCCTCGCGCTCCGCTGCATCGGTGACGATGATGTGGTCGTAGGCCATGGCCGCGTCTTCCGGCGGCGGCGCCTCGAGCTGGCCAAGGGTGACGATGCTGACGTCCGGATCGGCATGGTGGAGTTTCTTGGGCACGCCGGCTGTCCGATCGGCATGGCCGTTGCCGGTGATCACCACCACCTGCCCGCCGGTCATCGTCCGCGCCCAGAGGGCTGCATCGGCGAGGCCGGCGTCGCGGAACCGTTGGGCCTCGACCATGCCGCCGAGCACCTCCTCCGGGAGCGCGTCGCAATGCGCCTCCGCCATCTGCCGTTCGCGCGCTTCGCGCTCCTCCGCCCCGAGCGGCTGGCTCAGGCCGTAGATCTCCGCATCGGGTCCGAAGGGCCCCGCCGCACCCTCGACCATCGCCCGGCGGACGTCGGCCGCGGGCTGGCCACCGCCGAAGATGCGCGCCTCCGGCGCCGCTTCGAGGATCTGCGCGTAATACGCGAAGTCGGGCCAGCCGCTCTCGTCCCACGCCAGAGCCCTGGCGATCTCGTCACGGCCGGCACCGCCGGCCCGCAACTCGTTGACGAGGTCTTCCTTCTTCTGGGGAATCATCTCGAAGACCAGCGCATCGGGCCGGAGCGCGGCGACGATGCGGGCCTGATTCTCGTGGTGGGCGGGATTGTCATGCACCTCGCCGAGAATCACGATGTCAGCATCTCCGGCGCGCGATACGAATGTGTCGATGCCGGAGGCGGCGGTCATTACCGGCAGCAGCACCGCCACCGGCAGCAGAACCGCCACCCCCGCCAGCGCGTGCAGGATCAGGCGCATCAACAATCTCCCAACCATGGCCCCGAGGACACCATGCCACGGCGCGGGGAGGACCATCACGTGCAATTCAGGCGGTTGCAACCATCTCCGCCGCGGAACCGACGCTTGATTCCAGCCACTTGCGCAATTTTCCGAGAGCCTGCGCCTCGAGCTGCCGGATGCG
>CAYMOD010000163.1:0-5530 GCA_964391945.1 uncultured Rhodobacterales bacterium
TGGAGCGGCTGGTGGTGGTGGAACGCGAGCGCGCGCGAGGCCGCGGTCCGCGACTGGCTCGCGGAGCGGCAGGCGGACGGGTGGATCGCCGAAGCCGTGGCGATCGAGGTGGACGGGTTTCCGAATCGCGTCGATCTGACCGCGAGCGGGCTCAGCCTCGCTGACCCGGATTCGGGCTGGTCCTGGGAGGCGCCGTTCTTCCAGGTATTGTCGCTGACCTGGACGCCGCATCAGTTCATTGCCGTCTGGCCGGATGAACAGGTGGTGGCAACGCCTTACGAGACCGCCAGGATCACGAGCGACATCATGCGCGGCTCGGTAGCGTTCGAGCCGGGGCTGGCGCTCGCCCTCGACCGCTCGACGATCGAGGTCGATGCGATGACCATCACCGGCGAGGCGGGCTGGACTGTATCCCTCGATCGCGCAGTGCTGGCAGCGCGCCAGTCCGTGCATGAGGGAGCGCCGGCGAATGCCTATGACCTCAGCTTCATAGCCGAGAAGCTTGCGGTGCCGGAGGAATGGGTCGACGGGATAGACCGTGCGGGTGTGCTGCCCCGGGCGATGGAGGCCGCCGAACTCGATGCCATCCTCGTCTTTGACCAGCGCTGGGACCGCGCGGCGGTGGAGGATGAAGCCCCGGAGCTTGAGGCGGTCACCGTGCGCGACCTCCGGGTGAACTGGGGCCGGCTCGACCTGCGCGGCCGTGGCGAGCTTGCCGTCGATGCCGAGGGCTATGCCGAAGGCGAACTCGATCTCCGGGTGCAGAACTGGCGCGACGCGCTGGAAGTGGCGGTCGAAGGGGGACTGGTCGGCGCCGATGTTGCCGGTGCGGTGGAGGCCGCTCTCGGGTTCGTCGCCCAGTTCGCAGGCTCGGGGAACACGATCGAGGTGCCGCTCGTCTTCGAGGACGGACGCACCATGATCCGTGCCCCGTTCGCTTCGGTTCCCGTCGGCGAGGCGCCACGGTTTGCCCGGCGCTGAGGACGGCAGGCGCCGCCCCGAAAACTCTGCCACTCGGTTGTTCAGGCCCGGAGAAGCGCGAGCGCCCCGTCGGCCAACTCGCGGGTGAGCTGCCCTGCGGGAATCTCGCGGCCAAGCGCAACGGACTGCCCTGCCCAGAGCGACATGAACTCGCCCGATCCTGCGGGTTCCGTCGCCGCGCGCAGCGGCGCAAGCGCACTGCCTGCCAGCGGAAACATCGGCGCCAGCGGCGAGAGCGGTCCCACCTCGCGCACGACCCGGTTGATGATGCCACGCGCCGGGCGCCCGGTGAAGATGTTGGTGAAGGCGGTCTCGTGCCCCTCGGCGGCCCGCAGTGCGCGCCGGTGTGGCTCGGCGATCGTCGATTCCGGGCAAAACAGGTAGGCGGTGCCGAGTTGCACCGCCGAGGCGCCGAGCATGAAGGCGGCCGCGATCCCGCGCCCGTCGCCGATGCCGCCAGCGGCGATGACCGGCACGCGCACGGCATCCGCGACCGCCGGCACCAGCGAGAAGGTCCCGACCTGCGTCGCGACATCATCGGTCCGGAACATGCCCCGGTGTCCGCCGGCTTCAGTCCCTTGCGCGATGATGGCGGCGCAACCCTCGGATTCGAGCCAGCGTGCCTCGTCCACCGTCGTCGCAGTGGAGATGATCTTCGCTCCGGTTGCGGCGACCCGGTCGAGAAGCCGCCGTTCCGGCAGGCCGAAATGGAAGCTCACGACCTCGGGCCGCAGCTCCTCGATGACGGTGCAGAACTCCTCTCCGAACGGCGCACGATCCGAGGCCGGCACCGGCGCCTCCGGGTCGAGGCCGAATTCCCGGTAGTAGGGCGCGAGCCGGTGTTGCCACCTGGCCTGGCGCTCGGCATCCGGCTCGGGAGAACGATGGCAGAAGAAGTTTACGTTGATGGGCTTGGCGGTCCGCTCACGAATGCGCCCGAGCGTGTCGCGCAGCCCGTTGGAGTCCAGCCGCGCACAGGGCAGCGCCCCGAGACCGCCGGCTTCCGCGACGGCAACGGCAAGATCCGTGAGTCCGGACCCGGCCATGGGGGCTTCGATGATCGGCAACTCGATGCCGAAGAGGTCCAGGATTCGTCGGTCTGGCCACATGGCGTCTCTCCGCAAGCTCATGGCGATCAATCGATCATGGATGATCAGGCGGGGCCGGGGAAGTGCTCCCGCCCCCGGTCATCCTCCGACCGGTTGCCGTCAGCCCTTCCGTGGCACCCGGCCGAAGTCGGGAGCGGGCGTATCCTGACCCGCCTCGATGATGCCGCGGCGGATCGCGCGGGTACGGGTGAAATAGGCGTGGAGATGGGCGGCGTCGCCGGTGCGGATCGCGCGGCGGAGCACGAACAGCTCTTCGGTGAAGCGGCCGAGGATATCCAGCGCCGCCTCCTTGTTGTTGAGGAACACATCGCGCCACATCGTCGGGTCCGAGGCGGCGATGCGGGTGAAGTCGCGAAAACCTGCGGCAGAATAGTTGATCACCTCGCTCGACGTCACCCGGCGCAGGTCGTCGGCGACGCCGACCATGGTGTAGGCGATCAGGTGGGGCACGTGGCTCGTCACCGCGAGGACGAGATCGTGGTGTCCGGGGTCCATCACGTCGACCCGGGCGCCGAGGCTCTCCCAGAAGGCACGCAGCCGGGCGACCGCCCGCGGATCGGCATCCTCGCCCGGCGTCAGCAGGCACCAGCGGTTGTCGAAGAGCTCGGCGAAACCGGCGGCGGGGCCGGAATGCTCGGTCCCGGCGAGGGGGTGGCCGGGAATGAAATGGGCGTGATGGGGCAGGAGCGGCGCCACCGCCTCGATCACCGCCCCCTTGACCGAGCCGACATCGGTGACGACGGCGCCGGGCGCGAGATGCGGCACGATTTCGGCCGTCACCGCCGCCATCGCGCCCACCGGCACGCATAGGATGACGAGATCGGCGCCTTCCACCGCCTCCGCCGCGGTCGCGGTGATCTCGCCGAGGCCGAGATCCGCCGCCTCCCTGCGCGTCGCCTCGGTGCGGGCGGTGCCGGTGATCCGCGCCGGCATTCCCGCGCGCCGCATCGCGTGCGAGATCGACGAGGCGATCAGGCCGAGGCCGATCAGCGCGACATGGGTGAACCCGGTCATGGCCCTGCCCGCATGAAACCGGCGACCGCCTCGAGGACGCGCTCCACCGCCTCGGCGTCGCCGATGGTGATGCGGAGCGCCTGTGGCAGGTTGTAGCCCGCGACCCTGCGCACGATGATGCCGCTTGCGCGTAAGCCTTCGTCGCAAGCCCCGGCTTCTGCCTCGGACCGGAAACGGGCGAGGATGAAGTTCGCTTGGGAAGGATCGGAAGGCACGCCAATTTCCGCGAGCCCCGTGGCGAGGCGCTCCCGGTTGCGCGCGTTCTCCGCCCGGCAATGCGCAGTATAGTCGGTGTCGCCGATCGCCGCCTCGGCGGCGGCGAGCTGCGGCGTGCCGAGGTTGAAGGGGCCGCGCACCCGACCCAGCGCGTCGATGACATGCTGAGGGCCATAGCCCCAGCCGATGCGCAGCCCTCCGAGCCCGTGGATCTTCGAGAAGGTCCGGGTCATCACCACATTGTCGCGGGTATCAACGAGCGAGGCATGGCCGTCGAAATCCGGCACATACTCGGCATAGGCACCGTCAAGGACAAGGAGCGCCTGAGGCGGCAGCGACGCCGCAAGGCGGGCGATCTCCGCGGCCTCGATCATCGTGCCGGTCGGGTTGTTGGGATCGGCGATGAAGACGAGGGCGGTGCGCGCGTTCGCGGCGGCGAGGATCGCATCGACATCGGTGCGGCGTTCGGTTTCGGGCACGCAGACCGGCGTCGCCCCGGCGGCGAGCGCGCTGATCCGGTACATGCCGAACCCGTGCTCGGTATGGATCACCTCGTGCCCCGGCCCGGCATAGGTTTGGGTGAGGAAAGCGATGATCTCGTCCGAGCCCGCGCCGCAGAGGATGCGGGCAGCGTCGAGACCGTGGATCTGGGCGATCGCCGTCCGCAGGGCGGCATGGCTGCTGTCGGGATAGCGGTGGAGGCTGCGCGCGGCCTCCGAATAGGCGGCGATCGCCTTCGGCGACGGGCCGAACGGGTTCTCGTTCGAGGAGAGCTTCAGCACCTGCGCATGGCCGTCGAGACGCGACTCGCCGCCTTGGTAGGGCGCGATCTCGAGGATGCCGGGCTGGGGGCGGATGATTGGATGCTGGGTCATGGCAGCTCGGTCGGGCATGTGCGCGGGCAACGCGCGGGAGTCGGGCGTGCACGCCCGCAGGACGCGCCGGGTCGCGCTTGTCTCTAGCCGCAGCCGAGGTCCCGCCGCAAGGGCCGCCCAGCGCCAGGGCTGTGCCGGACCCGAGGCTTCAGTCGTCGCGGTGAACCCGCTCCTTGCGCTCGTGACGCTCCTGCGCCTCGATCGACAGGATCGCGATCGGCCGCGCCTCGAGCCGCTTCAGCGAGATTGGTTCGCCGGTCTCCTCGCAGTAGCCGTAGGCGCCCTCGTCGATCCGGCGAAGCGCGGCGTCGATCTTGGCGACGACCTTGCGCTGACGATCACGCGTGCGCAACTCGATCGCGCGGTCGGTTTCCTCGCTCGCGCGGTCAGCGAGGTCGGGGAGATTGCGTGTTCCTTCCTGCATATGCTCGATCGTGCCGCGGCTCTCGGCAAGGATGGCCGACTTCCAGGCAAGGAGCTTGCGCCGGAAGTATTCCTGTTGCCGCGGGTTCATGAAGGGCTCGGCTTCCGAGGGACGATAATCGTCCGTCACCGTCGGTTCAGCCTGCTTGAAACCGGTTTCGGCCTTCATATAAGTGATCCACCCCACAAGTTTCCGATCAGGGCCTGCTGCCCATCTTCCGGAGCGTCGCCCGGATGGCGGGGCGGCCGTGAGAAGTTTCGTCGGCCTCCCGATATAGTCTTTGAAAGGCCTTGTCACGCATAGATATGCGGTTTGTTTAAGCTGCGGGCCCTGCTAGTTTGCCCGCTCCTCCGCGCCGGCCGCAGTCAGGATGCTCGCATGAAGTTTGATGTTCGCATGAAGTTCGTTGGCACTGCCGATTACGTCGCCACTTCCGACCTGATGGTTGCGGTCAATGCCGCGATTGCGCTCGAGCGTCCGCTGCTCGTGAAAGGGGAGCCCGGCACCGGCAAGACCGAGCTCGCCCGCCAGATCGCCGCCGCGCTCGGCCTGCCGATCGTCGAGTGGCACGTGAAGTCGACGACCCGCGCCGCGCAGGGGCTCTACGAGTATGACGCGGTCAGCCGGCTCAGGGACAGCCAGCTCGGTGACGAACGCGTGCATGACATCGCGAACTACATCCGGCCCGGCAAGCTCTGGGAGGCGTTCGCCGCTGAGGGGCGTGTCGTCCTCCTCATCGACGAGATCGACAAGGCCGACATCGAGTTTCCGAACGACCTTCTCCAGGAGCTCGACCGGATGGAGTTCCACGTCTACGAGACCGGCGCGACGATCCGGGCGAAGCACCGGCCGATCGTCATCATCACCTCGAACAACGAGAAGGAGCTGCCCGACGCCTTCCTGCGCCGCTG
>CAYMOD010000164.1:0-5522 GCA_964391945.1 uncultured Rhodobacterales bacterium
TCGCCGTTCACGACCTGGAGGATGCCCTCTGGCAGCCCCGCCTCGATCATCAGTTCGGCTAGCAGCATCGGGCAGGACGGGTCGCGCTCCGAGGGTTTGAGGATGAAGGCGTTGCCGCAGGCGATCGCCGGGCAGAATTTCCACATCGGGATCATCGCCGGAAAGTTGAAAGGGGTGATCCCCGCCACCACGCCGAGGGGCTGGCGCATGGAATACATGTCGATGCCACGGCCGGCGCCGTCGCTGAACTCGCCCTTCAGGAGATGCGGCGCGCCGATGCAGAACTCCGCCACTTCGAGGCCGCGCACGACGTCACCCTTCGCGTCAGGCAGCGTCTTGCCGTGCTCGCGTGAGATCGCTTCCGCGAGGCGTTCCATGTCGCGGTTGAGAAGCTCGACGAATTTCATCAGCACGCGGGCGCGGCGCTGCGGGTTGACCGCGGCCCATGCCGGCTGGGCTGCGCGCGCGCGCTCGACGGCGGCCGCGACCTCGGCGGCGGAGGCAAGGGCCACCTCCGCCTGCACCTCGCCGGTGGCGGGATTGAAGACCTCCGCGCGCCGCCCCGACTGGCCCGGGACGCGCCGCCCGTTGATGAAATGGCCGATCGTTTCCATCCTGCGCTTCCTCCGCTGTTGTCCTCCGCCCTCCCGCATACTAATCGGATCAGCCGAGAGCGACAGGTATAATCCAGAGACCGCGCGGGCGCGGCCTCGCCATCGGTATTGGTCTTTAGTGCTCCCTTGTCGGTCGGTGGTGCCATGCTGGAGATCGGGCATGCAGAAATCGGCGCTGAGATGGGACGACCTCAGGCTGTTCCTGGCGGTGGCCCGCCACGGGCGGCTGGTCTTGGCCGGCAGGGAGACCGGTCTCGATCCGGCAACGCTCGGCCGGCGGATCGGCGCGCTCGAGGAGGCGCTCGGAACGCGTCTCTTCGAGCGTTCGTCGCAGGGCTACGCGCCGACCGAAGCGGGGCGCGGCCTCATCGATTACGCGCAGGCGATGGAGGGCCTCGTCGGTGCGGCGGCGGCCGAACTCGGCGGCGAGTCCGAGCGGCTGACCGGGACGGTGCGGATCGGGGCGCCGGACGGGTTCGCGAACTACCTGCTCATCGACGCCTGCGACGCGCTGAGCCGCGAGAACCCCGAGCTTCAGGTGCAGGTGGTCTCGGTGCCGCGCGTCTTCATGCTCTCGAAACGCGAGGCGGATCTGGCGATCGGGGTCTCGCCGCCCTCGGCTGGACGACTGACGGTCAGGAAGATCGCGGACTATCAGTTGCGGCTCTATGCAAGCCGCGAACTCGTGGCGCGGCTCGGGCCGCTCCGGGAGATCGCCGACCTCCGGGACGTGCGCGGGATCGGTTACATCTCGGACATGATCCTCGACCGCGATCTCGACTATCACGCGCTGCTCGGCCGGCAGGCGGAGCCGGCGCTGACCTCGAACTCGCTGATCATGCAGCTCAGGTGGTGCCTGCGGGGGGCGGGGGTCTGCATCCTGCCCGACTTCGTCGCCCGCGAGCATCCGCAGATCGTGCCGGTGCTTGCCGACGAGATCGCGCTGACGCGGTCCTTCTATCTCATCCGGCACCAGGACGATGCGCGGGTGGCGCGGGTGAACCGGCTGGCGGAGGCGATCGTCACGCATGTCCACCGGGTGCTGACGGGCGAGACTGTATCGACCGGAGACGCCGCGGAACCAAGGTCGGCCCAAGGGTCTGCTTGACACGCTGCGAAACCGGAGGAACATTACGGAGGCTCGCTCACGGGAGGCGTACCATGACTACCGTCCGCAGGATCATCCGAAACAAGCAGCTGAAGACGGTCGTCACGGTGCGGCCGGAGGAAACCATCGCCGCTGCCGCGGCCCTTCTCGCCAAACACCGGATCGGCGCAGTGGTCGTCAGCCGGGATGGCGCGGTCGTCGACGGCATCCTTTCCGAGCGCGACATCGTCCGCTGCCTGGCCGGGGTCGGCGCCGCGGCGCTCGAGAAGCCGGTGACCGAGTTGATGACGCCTGAGGTCATCGCCTGCCGGTCGGACGACACCTCGCGCGTCTTGCTGGAGAAGATGACCGATGGACGCTTCCGCCACATGCCGGTCGTGGAGGACGGGCGGATGATCGGCGTGATCTCGATCGGCGACATAGTGAAAGCGCGGATAGACGAGATCCAGCAGGAGAACGAGGCGCTCACCGGCATGATCACCAACAGCTGGTAGGGAGGTTCCTTCGGCGCGCTGGAGGCGCTTGACCCCTGCGCCGTCATGAGGTTGCGTTGCCGTGCGGTTGCGCATGAGGGAGGGCGGCGATGCGGATCGGACTTTATCCGGGAACGTTCGATCCGATCACACGCGGGCATATCGATATCATCCGGCGGGCATCGGCCCTCGTCGACCGGCTGGTGATCGGCATCGCGATCAACCGGGACAAGGGTCCGCTCTTCACGCTGGATGAGCGGGTGGCGATGGTCGAGGCGGAATGCGCACCGATTGCCGAGGCGACGGATACCGAGATCGTCGCCTGGCCTTTCGAGAACCTGCTCATCCAGTGCGCGGTCGAGGTGAAGGCGGGCATGATCATCCGCGGGCTGCGCGCGCTCTCGGACTTCGAGTACGAGTACCAGATGGTGGGCATGAACCGGGCGTTGAACGATGACATCGAGACGGTGTTCCTGATGTCGGATCTGAAATATCAGGCGATCGCCTCGAAACTCGTGAAGGAGATCGCGCGCCTCGGCGGCGACGTCACGAATTTCGTGTCGCCGAAGGTTGGCGAGGCGCTTGTCCGGAAGTACGGCACGCGCCCGGTCCGATAGCCGGCGGAGCGGCGCGCATCGCGCATATTGGGCGCCCACGCGTGAAAATCCCCTGAAGTGCCTGATCTCAGCCTGAAGCCTGTCCAAGTGTACATGGGCTTCCGAAGCCTGATCGGGGTAAATATCTACGGCAACATCTTCAACACGGGCGGCAGCTCGAGCCGTCCGGGCGGATCTTCCATGCATGGGCTACGGGCGGCAACGGGGTGACGTATCCGGCGCAGGCCGGCCGCCGCTTGCCGCAGATGATCGCCGGAAAGGGCTGGGGGCTTGATCTGCCGTCCCTCCCTCTCCACTGCCGGGACTGGAGCGCTTTCCGATCCGATGCAATCGGCCCGGGCGCTCCATCTTGCTGAGTGGTCGCGATTTCCAAATCAGCAGGTGAGTTCACCGCCTGCTTCAAGATCGCTCCGGCGCGTTCGGATGCCGTCCCGACGCTTGGGACAACGCGGGATGTACGCGTGCAACGATGAAATTCATTGGTCCCTTAGCCGGCAAACCCGAGTACCGATCCGATCGCCCTCCCGGGGCTCCCGGTCAGCCAAGTCTGCCCCGGGGGAAGACTGCCTAGTAGAGGCCGCCGCCGGATATCGTACCCATGGTGGGGCGCGACGGCAGGACGCGGGTGCGGCCATCGATGGTGACCTCCTGGCCGCCACCGCCGCCGGGCGAGACGAGCGGCACGTCCGCGCCCATTCTCCAGCCGCCATCGACCGTGCGGCCATAACCGCCGACGATCGTTTCCTGGCCTTCCTTGATGTACTCGACCTGCACGTTCGGGCCGCTCGCGTTATCGGGAAGGCGCTGGCCCGAGGCGCGGTCGATCCTGATGAATCGGCCACCGGGGGGCACCGGGAACTCGGCCGGACCCTGACCCTCCATCGCCCGCGCCATGAACTTCTGGAAGACCGGGGCGCAGAGCGTGCTGCCGTAGGCGCTCGAGCCGAGGCTGCGCGGCTTATCGTGGCCGATGAAACAACCCGCGGCGATGCGCGGGCTGTAACCCACGTACCAGACGTCCTTGGCGTCGTTGCTGGTTCCCGTCTTGCCGGCGAGGTTAAGGCCGAGCCTGCCGACGGAAGATGCCGAGGTGCCGCGGCTGACCGCGCCCTGGAGCATGGACGTGATCTGGTAGGCGGTGATCGGGTCCATGATCCGCTCGGCGTTGGAGCGGATGACCGGTGTCTCGGCCGGGTTCGCGCCTTCGGTGCAGCTCTCGCAGAGGCGCTGGTCGTGACGGTAGATCGTTCGGCCGTAGCGGTCCTGCACCCGGTCGACCAGCGTCGGCTCGACCCTGAGCCCGCCATTCGCGACCATCGCGTAGGCGGCGACCATCTTGAAGAGCGTCGTCTCGCCGGCGCCGAGCGAATAGCTCAGCATCTCCGGCATGTTCTCGTAGACGTTGAACCGTTCGGCATACTCGCCGACGACGTCCATGCCGATGTCCTGGGCGATGCGCACCGTCATCAGGTTCCGGGACTGTTCGAGGCCGGTGCGGATCGGCGCCGGCCCGTAGAAACGGGCGGAGGCGTTGGTCGGGCGCCAGATTCCGGCCGTGGTCGCGACCTCCACCGGCGCATCGACGACGATGGTCGCCGGGGAATAGCCATTGTCGAGTGCCGCCGCGTAGACGAACGGCTTGAACGCCGAGCCGGGCTGGCGCAACGCCTGGGTCGCGCGGTTGAAGACGCTCGACTGGTAGGAGAAGCCGCCCTGCATGGCGAGGACGCGGCCGTTCTGGGTGTCCATCGCCATGAACGAGCCCTGAACCTCCGGGATCTGGCGGTAACGCCAGCCCTCGCCGTCGCCCGTGCCGCGGCTGACATGGATGACATCGCCGACGGCGAACGTGTCGCCGGGACCCGTGGGCTCGCGGAGACGGGAAGTGTCCTCGCCGGCGCTCACCCGCGCCCAGGCGAAGTCGGAGAACGGGACGTAATGGCCGTCCTCGTCCTCCTCGATGGTTTCGATGCCGACGCGGACGCCGTTCTCGCCGACCGCGAGCACGACTGCCGGATACCAGCCGGGGATGTCGCGCGGTACCCGTGCCCCCCGGAGCGCGCGGCGCCAGCCCTCCTCGTCGTCGGCGTCGAGCGTCTCGGGTTCCTCGATCTGTGCGATCGGGCCGCGGTAGATGCGTTGGGAGCGGTCGTATTGTTCGAGGCCATCGCGCAACGCATCCGCCGCCGCCGCCTGGAGTTCGGGCTCGACGGTGGCGCGGATCGTCAGGCCGCCGGTAAAGAGCTGCTCGTCGCCGAGGCTCGCCGAAAGCTGGCGCCGGATCTCGTCGGTGAAATAGTCGCGCGGCGGCATTTCGACATGCATCGGCCGGATATCGCCGCTCTGCACGGTCGCGAGTTCCTCTTCCGTCGCCTGCGCGAATTCGGCCTCGGTGATGTAGCCGTTGTCGCGCATCTCGCGCAGGACGTAGTCGCGCCGGGTGAGCGCGCGCTCAAGACCGCGCACCGGGTGCAGCAGCGACGGTGCCTGCGGCAGCGCGGCGAGATACGCGGTTTCCGCAATGGTGAGTTCTTCGAGCGACTTGGCAAAATAGGTCTGCGCCGCTGCGGTCACGCCGTAGCTGTTCTGGCCGAGAAAGATCTCGTTGAGATAGAGTTCGAGGATCTGGTCCTTCGAGAGCGTCGATTCGAGCCGGGTGGCGAGGATGATCTCCTTGATCTTGCGCTCGCCGGAGCGGTCGCCGGTCAGC
>CAYMOD010000165.1:0-5519 GCA_964391945.1 uncultured Rhodobacterales bacterium
TTGTTGATTGCCTCTGCGTGCCCTGTCCGTCGGCTTCGCTGATCTTCTGATTCGATGTGTAACGAAAACAAGGGTTAAGGTCACCTCTCCATGCTATCGCAACCGCAATATCTTGTGGATGATCGCAAGATGCGCGAATATCCTACCAATTAACCACAACTTACCAGTGATCCTTGAACCACCGGAGCGCGCGGGTCACCCGCCGCGCGCCGGTCCGATCGACCGGCATCTCGAAATCCCAGCATTCGTCCTGCGGATGCGAGGTGTGGAGCGCGAGGCCGACCGTGGCGGCGAAGGCCGTGCCGGTGGCCGATTGCGGCAGGCCCTGAACCCGGATCGGCTTGCCGATCCGCACCTGCCGGCCGAGGATGCGCCCCGCCACCGTCTCAAGCCCCGGCGTCTGGGCGACGCCCCCGGTGAGCACGATCCGCTGCGAGGGGAGGTCCTCGAAACCGGCCGCTTCCAGCCGGTCGTGCACCTCCTCGAGGATCTCCTCCATCCGCGGCCGCATCACCCCGATCAGTTCGGTGCGGGAAATCGTCCGCCGGTCATGGTCCCAGTCGCCGAGGATCGACGGCAGCTCGATCATGTCGCGATCATCGAGTCCGGTGGCGACGAGGCCGCCATGCATGGTCTTCAACCGCTCGGCATCGGTCATCGACACCTGCAGGCCCTGACAGATGTCGGAGGTGACATGCGCGCCGCCCATCCGGACCGCGTCGGCATAGATCATCTGCCGCCGCACGAAGATCGAGATGCCGGTGGCGCCGCCGCCGATATCGACACAGGCGACGCCGAGTTCCTGCTCGTCGCCGACGAGCGCCGCCATTCCGGCAGCGTAGGAGGAGCACACGATGCCTGCGACCTCGAGATCGCAGCGCCGCACGCAATGGAGCACGGTCTGGATCGCGGTGGCCCCGACCGTCAGCAGGTGCATGTCCACCTCCAGCCGCCGCCCGACCTGGCTGCGCGGATCGGTGAGCCCGGTGCGCCCGTCGAGGACGAAGTTCACCGGCAGCGCGTGGATCACCTCGCGGTCCGAACCGTAATCGGGAAGCTCGCATGCGGCGAGCACCTCGCCGATGTCGCGCTCGCGCACCGCCGTGCCATCGACATCGACGCCGCCGGTGACGCCGTAGGAACGCGGCCGTCCGCCGGAGAAGCCGACGATCACGTGATCGACCCGGAGACTGGCCATCTTCTGCGCGGCCTGGATCGCGGTCATCACCGCGCGCTCGGTCTCCTCCATTTCCGCGATCTCGCCGAAACGGACCCCGCGCGAGCGGGTGTTTGCCGCTCCGATCACCCGGAAGGCCCCGTGCACCGTCCGCCCGTCCGCCCCAGGCTCCCCCGGCACGAACTGGAGCACGAGGCAGGCGACCTTGGAACTGCCGATGTCGAGAACGGCGATCACGCCGCGCTTCAGCGCCGCCTCGCGGCGCGCGCGCATGCCGCGCTGGACCTCGTAGAGCTTCCGCCTCATGCATTCTCCCCCTGTTCACGCTCGCGCTGCGCCGCGAGCGCAGCCTTCGCGGGCTCCGTCAGCCGCGCCGTTGGCCGGCGCATGTCGCGGAGATCGATCACCGTCACGTCCCGGTCGAAGAGCGCGCCCTCCGCCTGCATCGTCATCGCATAGGCGAGCGCCGTCCCCGGTTTCTCCACCGGCAGCTTGATCCGCTGGTCGCGGTCGAGGACGAGGTCCCAGCGCCGCCCGCCCATCCGCACGAGGCCGCGGATGCGCTCCGCCACCGGCGCCGCCGCCGCGAGCAGCACGCGTGCCTCGGGCAGCGCGCGATCCGCCCCCGCGCCGACGACGAGCGGCAGATCGGCGCGGCGGCGCCGGCTGTCGACCTCCGCCACCCGCACGCCCTCGCCATCGAGGAGCAGGAGGCCTTCGGCCGAACGCCACAGCACCACCGGGATCCGCTCCACCGCCCGGATCTCGAGCGCGCCCGAGGGCAGCGCCCGCACCCGCGCCCGCTCGACCGCCGCGAGCGTCTCGATCCGCTCGCGCACCGCAGCGACATTCACCTCGAGCGAACTCGCCGGCAGCGACACGAGCGCCGCCTCCCGGATCTGCTCGGCAAGTTCCGTACTCACATCGGGGATGTCAAACCGCGCGATGGTGAATTGCGGCCGTTCGACCACCGCCTCGCGCACCCATTCGATCGCCGCCCCGGCGCGCGTGCGAAGGTCAAGCTCGGCCGCGAGCGTCCAGCCGCCGGCGATCAGCGCCGCCCCCGGCAGCACGACATTGACGAACCGCCGCACCCCCGGCCGGAGCCAGAACCGCGTCAGCTTGTAGCGCAACCGCGACGGCGCCGGGTCGCGCCGAAGGCGCGCAGACTCCGCGTCATGCCGAAGGCGCGCGGCCTCCGGGTCATGCCGAAGGCGCGCGGCTTCCGGGTCGCGCCGGAACCGGGGCAACACGGGCTCCCGCCCGATGCGCCGCCCGCCCCTCACCGTCCGCACGACGCGTCTTCCACCATCCAGCGCACCAGTTCCCCGAAGCCGATGCCGCAATGCGCCGCCTGCTCGGGCGCGAGCGAGGTCGGGGTCATCCCCGGCTGGGTGTTCACCTCGAGGATGATCAGCCCGTCACGCCCGCGGGCCTCGTCCCAGCGGAAATCCGACCGGCTCACACCGCGGCAGCCGAGCGCCCGATGCGCCCGCAACGCGTAATCGAGACAGGCCCGCGTGATTTCCGCCGGTATGTCCGCCGGCACGACGTGGCGCGAGCCGCCGGGAGAATACTTGGCATGGTAGTCGTACCAGCCCTCGGCGACGATATCGGTGACGGCGAGCGCCCGGTCGCCGAGCACCGTCGTCGTCAGCTCCCGGCCGGGCACGTATTTCTCGACCATCACCGTCTCGGGCATTTCCGGCCCGAGCTGCGCCGGCGCGTCCGTCGCCTCGTACACGAGGTAGACGCCGACCGAAGACCCCTCATTGACCGGTTTCACCACGTAGGGCGGCGCCATCGGATGCGCGCGCCGCGCCGCTTCGGCGCTCGTCAGCAGGCTCTCGGCGACCGGGAGTCCGGCCACCGCGAACGCCTGTTTCGCGCGGGCCTTGTCCATCGCCAGCGCCGAAGCCAGCACCCCGGAATGGGTATAGGGGATCCCCAGCCACTCGAGGATGCCCTGGACGCAGCCGTCCTCGCCCCAGCGCCCGTGCAGGGCGTTGAAGACGACATCGGGTTCCGCCTGCAGAAGCGCCGCGGGCAGATCCTGCCCGGCATCGATCTCGACAACATCGAATCCTTCATCCCGCAGCGCAGCCGCACATTCACGACCTGAGACGAGCGATACATCACGCTCGGCCGACCGGCCGCCCTTGAGCACTGCGATACGGGCGCGTGTCCTGCTCGACATGCCCGCCTCGTTCGTTGCGCCGGGATACATGGCCCCGGAGCCTGGTTACCTGCGGGTTCTTATGGTTGTAGTTGGCCGACCCGCATGATTTCCCACTCTAGACGTATTCCGCTGGCTTCGAAAACCTTTTTTCGCACCAATTCACCCAGGGTCTCAAGATCGGCGGCTTTCGCCCCTCCGGTATTGACAAGGAAGTTCGGATGCAGCGGCGACATCATCGCGCCCCCGAGCCGCGCGCCGCGCATCCCCGCCGCATCGATCAGCTTCCAGGCCTTGAGATCATGCACATCGTCGTCGCGCCCGGTGGAGGAGAATCCCGCGGGATTGCGGAAGGTCGACCCCGCCGAGCGTTCCTTCACCGGCTGCGTCGCGTCGCGTTTCGCAAGCTGCGCCTCTATCCGCGCCGCGATCGCCTCGGGCGCGTCCTCCGGGCCTTCCAGCACCGCCTCGGTCAGTATCGTGTCTTCCGGCACTGCCGAGGAGCGATAGCCGAATCGCATCTCCTCGCGCGTGAGCGCAATGCGACTACCGTTCCGCGCCACGCCGCGCGCCTCGACGAGGACATCGGCGAGATAGGTGCCGTAGCAGCCGGCGTTCATCTTCATCGCGCCGCCGATGGTGCCGGGGATCGTCCGCAGGAAGCCGAGGTCGACCCCCGCCGCCGCCGCCCGCCGCGCCACATGCGCATCGAGCGCGGCCGCCCCCGCGATCACGCGGCGTCCCTCGATCCGGATGCCGTTGAACCCCCGCCCGAGGCGGATCACCACCCCCCGGAGCCCGCCGTCGCGGACGATGAGGTTCGAGCCCACCCCGAGCGGGAACACCGGCACCTCCGCCGGCAGCGCCGCGAGAAACGCCGCAAGATCGTCCGCATCCGCCGGCTGGAACAGCCACTCCGCCGGCCCGCCCACGCGGAGCCAGGTGAGATCCGCAAGGGGCTTGCCGGGGGTGAGCGTGCCGCGGATGGTGTCAGGCATTTCTGGAGTCATCGGCTTCCAGGGCTCCATCGGGCTCCCCGTCCAGACTTTGTGGGTGATGGCCTCCCAGGGATGGCCGCATCCTGCGGCACAGGACTGGTTTCAGAAGCCCCTCACGCCAGCACCGTCTCCTTCGCGCCGTTCCGCTCCCCCGCAGCGAGTTTCGCCGGCAGCGCGTTCGTCCAGGCCGAGATCGACCCCGCCCCGAGGCAGACCACCATGTCGCCCGGCCGTGCCTCGGCGCGCACGAATTCGGCGAGCCCCTCCTCGCCGCAGAGCGCGATCGCGCGCCGGTGCCCGTGCGCGATCAGGCCGCCGACCAGCGTATCGCGGCTCACGCCCTCGATCGGGGTTTCGCCGGCCGGGTAGACGTCCGCGATCGCCACCACATCGGCGTCGTTGAAACAGGCGCAGAACTGGGTGAAGAGGTCACGGAGCCGCGTGTAGCGGTGCGGCTGGTGGACGGCGATCACCCGCCCCTCCGCCGCCTGCCGCGCCGCCTTCAGCACGGCGGCGATCTCGACCGGGTGATGGCCGTAATCATCGATGATCGCGGCGCCGTTCCACTCGCCCACGCGCGTGAAGCGGCGGTTGACGCCGCCGAAAGCCGCCAGCGCCGCCTTGATCGCCGCGGTCTGCACCTTGAGATGCAGCGCCACCGCAATCGCCGCGAGGGCGTTCAGGACGTTGTGCTCGCCCGGCATCGGCAGGGTGACGCCCTCGATGACCCTTCCATCGTCGTTCAGCACGACATCGAACACCGCCCCGCTGCTCTCGGTGCGCATGTTCTTCGCCTGCACATCCGCCTGCGGCGAAAACCCGTAGGTGACGACCCGCCGGTCGCTGATCCGCCCGACGAGCGCCTGCACCTCCGGATGGTCGATGCAGCAGACCGCGAGACCGTAGAACGGGATGTTGGAGACGAACTGGTCGAAGGCGGTGCGCAGCGCCTCGAACGAGCCGTAATGGTCGAGGTGCTCGGGGTCGATATTGGTCACCAGCGCGATCGTCGCCGGCAGCTTGATGAAGGTGCCGTCCGATTCATCGGCCTCGACCACCATCCACTGGCCGGTTCCGATCCGCGCGTTGGAGCCATAGGCATGGATGACGCCGCCGTTGATCACCGTCGGGTCCATGCCGCCCGCGTCGAGAAGGGCCGCGACCATCG
>CAYMOD010000166.1:0-5473 GCA_964391945.1 uncultured Rhodobacterales bacterium
GAACCGCGGCCGGATCTCGTCCCGGAACTTCCACTGGATCTGGTAGAGCGTCAGCGGCAGGTCGCGGTAGCTGCCCACCGTGTTCCGGAAGATGTCGGTGATCAGCTCCTCGTTGGTCGGCCCGTAGAGCATGTCGCGCTCGTGCCGGTCGCGGATCCGGAGCATCTCCGGCCCGTAGGCATCGTAGCGCCCGCTCTCCCGCCACAGATCGGCCGATTGCACCGTCGGCATCAACAGCGGGATATGCCCGGCCCGCGCCTGCTCCTCGTGGACGATCGCCTCGATCCGCCGCAGCACCCGAAGCCCGAGCGGCAGCCACGAATAGATCCCCGCCGCAGCCTGCCGGATCATCCCCGAACGCAGCATCAGCCGGTGGCTCACGATCTGCGCCTCCGCCGGGTTCTCCTTGAGCACGGGCAGGAAATACTGCGTCAGCCGCATGGCGCTCTCGTCTCCGCTCGATCTCGATCGCCGACCGGGATAGGCGAAGCGCCATCCCGGCGCAATGCACCGACGCCCCCAATCATGGAAGCGCCAGCCCGCAGGCGACGCGCTCTCCGGCAGGAGGCGCGGCCTGTCGTGGCTTGCTCAGCTTCTGCATGGAATGGCGGCACAAAACCGTTGATACGCGGTGGCGTTCCTGTTTAGAGTTCGCGAGCGGGAAGGGTGGAGTAGAATTCGCGCGGCGGGATGAGGCTATCTGATCCTGCAAGCCGGAACGTCCACAATCCCGACCCAGGTCGCGGGGAGGAAACGAAAGCGGTCTGCACCGGCAGACCGCTTTTCACATTCCGGCATACGGATCCGCAGCACCCGCAAGCCGCTTCCGCCACCGGACAGGATTCAGGCCCGCCGCCTCATCGCATAGCCTGGAGCCAGGGCAGTTCCCTTGTACCGGTGGCCTTTCGATCTGACTCCATAGGGACCCCGTTGAAACCGGGCTTCCCTGCCTCCGTCCGCAGGGAGTTCAGAGTTCCCGGTCCGGGAATCCCCTGCGAGTCACCGGGGAGAACCACCGCTACAAGACGGGTTTCATGCGGGGGTGTTTCCGCCACGGCCGCTGTCTGCACGCCTCGCGCCCGGTCTCCGTGCCAGCACCGCCCGGGTCTCCGCGTCCGCCTCATCCGCGACCAGCATCTCCTCCGGCGCCGGCCGCATCAGCACCGCAGCCCCCGTGCCGGTCTCGCCGAGCCAGAGCGCCCAGTCCTCCGGCGCCAGCACCACCGGCATCCGGTGATGGATCGCCGAGAGCGTCCGGCTGGCCGCGCAGGTGACGATCGCGCAGGTCGCGACCCTTGCCTCGGCCGGTCCCCATTCCTGCCAGATCCCGGCAAAGGCGATCGGCCTGCCGTCCCGCGGCCGGATGACGAAGGGCACCTTGGCGCCCTTCTCGCCCTGCCACTCGTAGAAACCGTCAGCCGGCAGCAGGCAGCGCCGCTGCCGTGCCGCCTCGCGGAAGGCGGGCTTCGTCGCAATGCTCTCGGCGCGGGCGTTGATGAGGAGCGGCCCGTCGTTCGGGGCCTTGTACCAGCGTGGCAGGAAGCCCCAGCGCATCGCCACCAGCGCCCGTCCCCCGGGGCGCGGGACGACCACCGGTACCGTCTGGGTCGGAGAGACATTCAGCCGCGGCCCGTCCGGCCCGAGATCCTCGGCCGGCGTGGCCTCGAAGAGGTCCGCCATCGCCTTGATCGATGTCATGATCATGTAGCGCCCGCACATTCCACCCCCTCCGGTTCTCCATCCGCCGCGGCGAGCCGCGCCGCAAGCTCCGCCCGCACCACCGCCTCCGCCCGCGCGGCGAGGGCCTTTCTGCCGGGGAAGCCGGCAACCTGCAACGGCTGGTGGAAGACGATCACGACCCGCCCGCCGACCGAATACGCGAGCACGCCCGCGAGGCTCGGCACCAGCGCCGCCTCGCCCCACCAGCCATAGAAGCTCCGCGGGAGACGAGCCGGCGGCGCGTAGGCGATCGTTACCGGCTGGACCTGAAGCGTCTCCCGCAGATCCGCCGCGAAGAACACCTCGAAGAGCGACGACTTGAACGGCAGCACCCGCAGCCCGTCGGTGCTCGTGCCTTCCGGGAAGATCACGATCCGCTCGCGGTCGCCCAGCGGGCGGCGCAGCGCCTCGCCCTGCCGCCGCGCCGCGGCCGCGCGCCGCTCGACGAAGACGGTTCCCGTCGCCCGCGCGACGAGGCCGATCCCCGGCCAGTCCCGCACCTCGGCCTTGGCGACGAAACGCGCCCTCGTCGTCGCCATCACGACGACGATGTCGAGCCAGCCGGCATGGTTCGCCACCAGCGCGCCCGTTCCGGCCATCGGCTCTCCGACAGATTCGAGCCGCAGTCCTGCGAGCGGCAGCAGGGTCCGCGCCCAGAACCGCAGCGCAACCGGTGCCCGCCCCCGTTCTCCGCGCCGTCCCGTCACCGCATCGACCATGCGCAGGAGCAGGAAGAGCCCGAGGCATCCCGCCGTCGCCAGCCCGGCCGCCACAACCCGCCAGACGAACCGCGCGCCCTCACGAAACCCGAGCGGCGGCAGCGGCGGGGCGGGCGGCCCGGTCCAGCCGGCCCTCACTCCCGCTTCTCCCGGCTCCGCTCGTAGAAACTCCGGTAGCGCGCCACCATCCGCCCGGTATCCATCAGCACGCAGACATCCACGGTGTTGAAGGCCTCGTCCACCACCGCGCCGTCGCCGACGAAACCCCCGAGCCGCAGATACGCCTTGATGAGCGGCGGCACCGCCGCCATCGCCCGCACCGGATCGACCGCTTCCGGCGGCATGAGATCCATCGCCACCCGCCGATCCGGCAGCGCCTTCACCCGCAGGTCCGGCGGCGCCAGATGCGAATGATGGAGATGCGCCAGCGCCTCGCCGAAGGGATGCGGATCACGCCCCGGAAAGCTTGCGGTTCCAAAGAGGATCTCGATCCCCCGTTCGAGCACGTACCCGGCCAGCGCATTCCACAGGAGGTGCATTGCCGGGCCGCTGCGATGCTCCGGCGCCACGCAGGAGCGCCCGAGTTCCAGCACCGCCCGCCCGGACGCCTTCAGCGGCCGGAGATCATATTCCCGTTCGCCATAGAACCCGGCTCCCCTCTCCGCCGCCGCGCCCGGGATCAGCCGGTAGGTCCCGACCACCCGCTCGAGCGCATCGCCCGCCGCCTGCCGGTCCTGCACGATCAGGTGATCGGCCTGCGCGTCGTGCCTGTCCCATTCCCGCCGCGCCGCGTGCTGCTCGGGCCCCGCGCGCGCGCCCATCTCCTCGACGAACACCCGGTAGCGGAGCCGCTCGGCGCCGGCGCGCTCCGCCTCCGTCGCAGCGAGCTTCACGCGGTAACGGCCGACATCGATCTTCATCCAGACCCCCAGCGGCCGCCAGCCCAACGCCGGTTTACCGCTATTTAAGAGATGTCAGGGCTTTGTTAACGTCAACCGTCCGATCCGAAGTCCGGCAGGAGCATGACCCTGGAGCCGTCGATGACCACCTTTCCCGTATGTTCGAAGTTGACTGTAATGCGTTTTCCGATCACGGACTGCACCTGGCCGAGGCCCCAGTCCGGCCGCTCGGGATGTCGGACGAAGGCCCCGGGCTCAAGGAATTCGTTCAATCCCTTCATCCGTCCCTGCCTCCGCGGAATGCCCCCATGAACACTCCGGAAACCGAGCTCTGCGCGCTCGTCAGCGCCCGGCTCTGCCACGACCTCGTCAATCCTCTCGGCGCGATCGGCAACGGTCTCGAACTCATCGAGATGTCCGCGCCGGGCACGGGGGGGCCCGAGTTCGCGCTCGTCTCCGACAGTCTGGCGAATGCCATCGGCAAGCTCAAGTTCCTCCGCATCGCCTTCGGCCCCGCCGATCCGTCCGCGCGCCTGTCCTTCGAGGAGGCCAGCACCATCACCGCCGCCGCCTTTGGCGGCCGGTACTCGGTCGTCTGGACGAACGCGGGCGGGACGATGCCGAGACCGCTCGCCAAGTCGGCCTGCCTCGCCATACTCTGCCTCGAGAAGAGCCTGCCTCTCGGCGGCGAGATGCGCGTCAGCGCCGGCGAGGGTCAGGTCGATCTCTCGGTCGAGGGTCGGCGCACGGCTCCACCGGCCGCGCTCTGGGCGCATGTGACCGATGGCGACGAGACCGGCCCGGTCACCTCCGATGCCGTACAATTCAGACTCCTGCGTGCCTGTCTCGATGCCCTCGGCGGCCGGATCTCCGCGCATTTCGCAGAGAGCGGCGCGCGCCTCCGCCTCAGCGTGCCGCTACCGGCTTGAGCCCGGCACGGAAACGCGCGGCGTTCTCCCTGTAGCGCGCGGCCGAGGCGCGCAGGCCCTCGATTTCCGCTTCATTCAGCATCCGTGCGACCTTCGCGGGCCGGCCGATCACCAGGGCCCCGTCGGGAAACGCCTTGCCCTCCGTCACCAGCGCCCCGGCGCCGACGAGCACGTGGCGCCCGATCCGCGCATTGTTCAGCACCGTCGCCCCCATGCCGACGAGGCTGCCATCGCCGATCGTGCAGCCATGGAGGATCGCCATGTGGCCGATCGTGCAGCCGGCGCCGATGGTCAGCGGGACACCATCGTCGGTGTGGCAGACGGCGGCGTCCTGGATGTTCGAATCCTCGCCCACCGTGATCGGATCGTTGTCGCCCCGCAGCACCGCGTTGAACCAGACCGAGGCGCCCGCCGCGAGCATCACCCGACCGATCACCCGCGCCCCCGGCGCGACCCAGGCATCGGCGGCAATCTCCGGCATCACCCCGTCGAGCGTGAAGATCTCACTCATGGCAGCCGCTCCTCGAATTCACGGTTGAGTCGGTTCACGAAGCTCATCAGCCCGGGACGCCGGTCGCGGCGGAGCCTCTCGGCGGTGATGATCGCGCGGAGGTCCGCTTCGCACTGCAGGAGATTCTCGTTGACGAGGACATAATCGTATTCCGCCCAGTGCGAGATCTCGCCCCGTGATTTCGCCATCCGGTCCGCGACCACCTCCGGTCCGTCCTGCCCCCGCGCGATCAGCCTTGCCTCCAACGCCGCGATCGAGGGCGGCAGGATGAAGATCGAGATCGCCGCCTCGCGCAGGGTCGAGTTGCGGATCTGCTGGCCGCCCTGCCAGTCCACGTCGAAAAGCACGTCCCGCCCGCGCGCGATCGCCGCCTCCACCGGCGCCTTCGGGCTGCCGTAGAGATTGCCGAACACCTCCGCCCATTCGAGGAGTTCGCCCGCCGCGATCATCGCCTCGAACTGGTGGCGGGTCTTGAAGAAATAGTCGGTGCCCTCGCACTCGCCGGCGCGCGGTGGCCGCGTCGTCGCGGAAACCGAGAACCGCACTTCCGAATCGGCTTCGAGCAGGCGGCGCGCCAGCGTCGACTTGCCCGCGCCCGACGGCGAGGAGAGGATGATGAGAAGCCCGCGGCGCTCCTGTTCGGGATGCTCGGGATCGCTCAACATTCACTCCACATTCTGCACCTGCTCGCGCATC
>CAYMOD010000167.1:0-5472 GCA_964391945.1 uncultured Rhodobacterales bacterium
CCAGATCAACCGCGACAACGTCGCCGATATTCAGGTCCAGTGGACCTTCTCGACCGGCGTGCTGCGCGGCCATGAGGGTGCGCCGCTGGTGATCGGCGACACGATGTATGTGCACACGCCGTTCCCGAACGTCGTCTACGCCCTCGATCTCGCCAACGACGGCGTGATCAAGTGGCGCTACGAGCCGCAGCAGGACCCGAGCGTCATCGCGGTCATGTGCTGCGACACGGTCAACCGTGGCCTTTCCTACGCCGACAACAAGATCTTCCTGCATCAGGCGGACACCACCCTTGTCGCGCTCAACGCCGAGTCGGGCGAGGTGGAGTGGACGGCGGTCAACGGCGATCCCTCCATCGGCGAGACCAACACCGCGCATGTCCTCCCGGTCAAGGACAAGATCATCGTCGGCATCTCCGGCGGCGAATTCGGCGTCCGCGGCCACGTCACCGCCTATGACATGGAATCCGGCGAGCAGGTCTGGCGCGCATATTCCACCGGCCCTGACGAGGAGATGCTCGTCGATCCGGAGAACACCACCCACCTCGGCGAGCCGATCGGCGAGAACTCGTCGCTCGACTCCTGGGAAGGCGAGGAGTGGCAGATCGGCGGCGGCACCACCTGGGGCTGGTTCTCCTACGATCCGGAACTCGACCTCTTCTATTACGGCAGCGCGAACCCGGGCACCTGGAACCCGTCGCAGCGGCCGGGTGACAACAAGTGGACGATGACCATCATGGCCCGCAACCCGGACACGGGCATGGCCGAATGGTTCTACCAGAAAACCCCGCACGACCAGTGGGACTACGACGGCGTCAACGAGAACATCCTCGTCGATCAGGAAATCGACGGCGAGATGCGCAAGCTCCTCGTCAACTTCGACCGCAACGGCTTCGCCTACACGCTCGACCGCGAGACGGGCGAACTGCTCGTGGCCGAGAAGTTCGATCCGGTCGTGAACTGGGCGACCCATGTCGAGATGGACCCGGAGAGCGAGGAGTACGGCCGCCCGCAGGTCGTGGAGGAATTCGCGACGGAGGGGAAAGAGGACACCAATGTGACCGGGATCTGCCCGGCGGCGCTCGGCACCAAGGACCAGCAGCCGGCCGCCTATTCGCCGGAGACGGGCCTCTTCTACGTGCCGACCAACCACGTCTGCATGGATTACGAGCCCTACCGGATCACCTACACCGCGGGCCAGCCCTATGTCGGCGCGACCCTGTCGATGTTCCCGGCGCCCGACAGCCATGGCGGCATGGGCAACTTCATCGCCTGGGACGCCACCAAGGGCGAGATCGTCTGGTCGATCCCGGAGCGGTTCTCGGTCTGGTCGGGCGCGCTCGCCACGGCCGGCAACGTGGTCTTCTACGGCACGCTCGAAGGCTACCTGAAGGCGGTCGACATGGAGACGGGCGAGGAACTCTACCGCTTCAAGACCCCGTCGGGCATCATCGGCAACGTCACGACCTACGAGCATGACGGCCGCCAGTACATCGCCATCCTGTCCGGTATCGGCGGCTGGGCCGGCATCGGCCTCGCGGCGGGCCTGACCGAGCCGACCGCGGGCCTCGGCGCCGTGGGTGGCTACGCATCGCTCAGCAACTACACCAACCTCGGCGGTCAGCTCACGGTCTTCGCCCTTCCCGAAGGCTAGAGCGGGGCGGTTCGGACAACGGCTCCGCCCGAGGGTGAAAGCGCCAACCGAGGCGGCGGCCCCTTCAGGCGGTAGCAGACGGAACGGGGGCGGAGCGCGCGAGTGTTCCGCCCCCGCGCCTTCCGCCGGTCAGGGACGGCGGGCGGCGGCAAAACAGAACGTGAAGAATCGGCGCGTGACGCGGCGGCTCCATCTGGGGCAAGATTCCCGAAATTCCGATCGGCGAGCGCGTGAAACACCCGTCCGCGGCCGGATCTCGACGGATTGAAGGGGAGAACCACCATGCGGTCAGAACTGACGAGCGGACTTCTCGCGGCCGCGATCGGCGTGGTGGCGCTCGGCAGCGGCCCGGCCGAGGCCCAGCTCACGGATCTCGTGTCCGACAACGCCTTCCGCGTCTGCTCCGATCCGGCCAACCTGCCGATGTCGTCCGAGTCCGGCGAGGGTTTCGAGAACGAGATTGCCGAACATCTTGCCGATGTGCTCGACCGCGAGCTTCAGTATGCCTGGTTCCCGATGGCGCTCGGTTTCCTGCGCAACACACTGCTGGACTACCGCTGCGACGTCATCATCGGTTACGCCCAGGGCGACGAAATGGTGCTCAACACCAACCACTACTACACGTCGGCCTATGTCATCGTGACGCGCTCCGACAGCGACATCGCCGATGTCGAGACGATCGCCGACCCGCGCCTCGCGGACAAGCGCGTCGGTGTCATCGCCGGCACCCCGCCGGCGAGTCACGCCGCCCGCCATGGCCTGATGAAGAACGCCAGGGGCTACGATCTCATGGTCGACCGCCGCGTCGAATCGCCGAACCAGGACATGATTGCCGATCTGCTCGAAGGCGAGATCGACGCCGCGCTGATGTGGGGCCCGATCGGCGGTCCGCTCGCCAAGGCCGAGGGCGACGCGCTGACGATGACGCCGCTTCTCGAGGAGGAGGGCGCGCCGCGCCTCTTCTACCGGATCACCATGGGCGTCCGGCAGGGCGAAGACAGCTGGAAACGCGCGCTCAACTCCCTGATCCGGCAGGAGCAGGAGGCGATCGACGCCATCCTGATCCGGTATGGTGTACCGCTCCTCGACGACATGGGCACGAGCCTGAAGGCCGGACCCGCCCGGTGATCCGCGTCCTCGCGGCGGCGCTGGCACTCGCGACCGGCCCTGCCATGGCCGGCGACATCCCCGAGCCTGCAGGGTTCCGGGGCGAGCCCTACCGCGCGCCGGTGCCGGATACCCTCGAAGGCGCCACCGTCATCGGCGCGGAGGAGGCCGAGCGGCTCTGGCGCGAGGGCGATGCCGTTTTCGTCGACGTCCTGCCGCGGGCGCCGCGTCCCGAGCTTCCCGAAGGGACCCTCTGGCACGCGCCGCCGCATCCGACCATCCCTGGGGCCTTCTGGCTGCCCAATACCGGCTACCAGCAGCTCTCCGAGGCGGAGGCGGCCTATCTCGCCGCCGGCCTCGCCGCCGCCAGCGGCGGCCGGAGCGACCGGCCCCTGGTGATCTTCTGCTTCAGCGACTGCTGGATGTCCTGGAACGCCGCGAAGCGCGCGCTCGCCCTTGGCTACACCGACGTGCGCTGGTTCCCCGATGGCACCGACGCCTGGCAGCTCGAGGCGCTGCCGATCGAGACGGTCGAGCCCTTCGAACCCTGACCGAGGCGCAGGCCCCGATCATACGATTTCCCTCTGAACAGCGCGGTTCGGGGCATGGGAGGGGCCATGACGCCATTCCGAGGCGGGCAGACGGAAACCGCATCAGAGCGGCAGCGCGCCGAACATCGCCCGGATATCGAGCGAACTGCAGATGCCGATCTCCTCGCGGTGCTCGCGCAGGAAGGTGTCCATCGCCCTGTACCCCGCTTCGTGCAACTGCCAGAGCAGCGTCCAGCTCGGCGTCATCTTCGTCGCGATCCCGAGTTGCACCATCAATGCGTCGTCGCTGATCGAATGGATGCGTTTGCGCTTCATCAGGCCGGCCGGGATCTTCTCCTCGTCGATCAGGCGGTTGACGAAGTCGATCTCCTTCAACTCCCGGACCAGCGAAGCGTTGAAGGAGATTTCGTTGATCCGGTTCAGGATCTCCGTCGCCGTGCACGGCAGCTCCTCGCGCTCGATCGGATTGATGTGGACGATCAGGATGTCCACCGCCTGCGTCTCGCCGGAAAGCGGGTAAAGCGCCGGATTGCCCATGTAGCCGCCGTCCCAGTAGGCCTCGACCCGGCCGGTCTGCGGGTCGGGGATCTCCACCGCCTGGAACACCGTCGGCAGGCAGGCGGAGGCGAGCAGCACATCGGCCGAGATCTCGGTGCCGCTGAAGATCCGCGGCTTGCCGGTGCGGACATTCGTCGCCGTCACGAAGAGCTTCTGCCCCTTGCTGGAGCAGACGAGCCCGTAATCGAGCAGGTTCTCCGCGACCTCCCGGAGCGGATGGTAGCCGAACGGATTGAGTTGATAGGGGGAGAAGGTGCGCATCACCGTTTCCGCCGCCAGCACCGTCGGGCTGAACTCGAGCGTCCTCGCGATGAAGGCGGGCGACGGCGACACCGCCCGCAGCCAGGCGAGCATCGCGTCGGACAGATCGCCCTCGATCCCGGCAATGCCGAGCCAGAACCGCCGCAGCGACGCCTTCGCCCCTTCCGCCCCGTCCTCGAGCCAGCCCTGTTTCAGCGCGGCCGCGTTCATCGCCCCGGCCGAGGTCGCGGTGATGCCCTCGATCTCGATCCCGTCGTCGTCGAGCAGCCGGTCGAGCGCGCCCCAGGTGAAGGCGCCATGCGCGCCCCCGCCCTGGAGCGCGAGGTTGACGACCTTGCGTGTGGGCGCGGCGCTCAAAGCGCGGTCCAGCCGCCGTCGACGGAGATCGTGGTGCCGGTGATCTGCGCCGCCGCCTCCGAGCAGAGGAAGACCGTCGTGCCGCCGACCTGCTCCACGGTCGCGAATTGTTTCGAGGGCTGCCGCTCGAGCAGGACCTCGCGGATCACCGTCTCCCGGTCCATGCCGTATTTCTCCATCGTGTCGGGGATCTGGGCCTCGACGAGCGGCGTCAGCACGTAGCCCGGACAGATCGCGTTGGCGGTGATCCCCTCTTCCGCCGTCTCGAGCGCGGTCACCTTCGTCAGGCCGACGATGCCGTGTTTGGCCGCGACATAGGCCGACTTGAAGGGCGAGGCGGTCAGCCCGTGCGCGGAGGCGATGTTGACGATCCGCCCCCAGCCGGACGCCCGCATCCGCGGCAGCGCCGCCGCCGTCGTGTGGAAGGCCGAGGAGAGGTTGAGTGCGATGATCTGGTCCCACTTCTCCGGCGGGAAGTCGGGAATGGCGGCGACATGCTGGATGCCGGCGTTGTTGACGAGAATGTCGCAGCTGCCGAACTGCTCCACCGCCCGTTCGACGAACATCCGGCAGTCCCCGGCCTGCGACATGTCCGCCCGGACATAGACCGCCCGGACGCCGTGGGTCTCGGCGATCTGCCGCGCGCAGGCATGGTCGCTCTCCTGGTCGGTGAAGGAATTCAGCACGACATGCGCGCCGGCTCCCGCCAGCGCCTCGGCGATGCCGCGACCGATTCCCGACGTCGATCCCGTGATGACCGCGACTTTACCCTTGATCCCCATCCTGACCTCGCTCAATCACTGGTTGATATCCTGACCAAATCCCGCGGTCGGATCCCATATTCACTGCGGTTTGGGGGAGAGTTTGCGGCACACGGGAGGTTTGGCAATAAAAAAAGACGCCCTCACGAGGAGGGCGTCAAGTCATTGAGGCAGGTTTCATACAGGCAAGAAACCTATCGAGCAGTGAGAACCTTATACAAAACCG
>CAYMOD010000168.1:0-5460 GCA_964391945.1 uncultured Rhodobacterales bacterium
CAGGGAATCACGCTCCTTCCGCCAGCACCAGAGGAGTTTCCGGAGGTGTCCACCTTTCTCGGAAATCAACACATCAAAGGCGATCGCAAAGGTAACACAACAACAGGCGCCTCATACCGGATAATCTGCCGCAAAGGACTGGCGGCAGAATGTGCAGCGGTGCGCTCTGCTCAGTGTCTGCCGGTTCGTGGATTGCCCCAAGCCTCGGGTTCGCCGTGATCCGCCAGATGCGTCGTCGGAAGACCTCCTGGTCTGGTCGAAGATGGCAATGCCGTGACAGCAGACACAGTCCATGGCACCGATGACGCGCTGGCCGTATCTCCCTCCGCTCCGCTGCCGGTGTCGGCCGTGCCCAATGGCTGGTGGAGTTCATCCGCGTGCGGACGGGCGAGAGGGCGGCGTTCGAAGGAGGCCTGCGATGGCACGGGTCGTCTTGCTCTTCCTCCCGACCTGGCACCATGGACCGGGTGCGACGGAAGGCGGGGGATCAAGGATTACAGCGACAACCACCCGCACCCGGAGCTGAAGATGCACTCTCTATGCAAGTCCACTGCAGCTCAAACCGCAACCGCCGGAAGTTGCGGCGGAACCGGAGCAGGATCACCTTGCTGCATCATGGTTCTTGATCCTGCTCAGACTCACTGGGCTTCTGTCACGTCTAGCGTGAGGCAGGTCTTCCCCTCGAACCTGATTCCCACCTGTTCGTACTGGCCCGCTTCTGCAGGACGCTCGAAGCGGGCAGGATGGTAAAGAACGACTTGTGCGCCGACATCAGCTATTTTCTCCAAAGCCAGGTCGAGTATCAATATTTGTGGATTGTATCCTTGCGGATTGGCCTCTACCAGTTTTGGCCGAATATTGGTTGCGCTCGTCTCCACCTCACCCGTAACAATTAGTGGATTACCAGATACCGGTCCTGGCATCAGATTTATAACCGCTTGGAAGTCACGTGTTCTGGGGCAAGCCATAGGAGCCTCCCTGGGTGCAAGATTGGAATTCTTGCCTGAGGCGCAAGACCTCAGTTCTCACTCTTATTCAGATTATGAATTCCCTGGTGAGTCGCAAGCTTTTCGTTGGCATCCAGGAAGCGTGGTGGAGATTCATCGCAAGACGGCGGCATAGCCTGGGATGACCATCGAGGACGGCGGTTGCGGTGGAGTTTGCCGGCTTCAACCACAGGCCAAGTAAGCCCTTGCTGGCCGGGACCAGCCGGGCCTGATCGAGCTGTTGCAACAACATGATGATAACAACATGATGATGAGGGCAAATTCCTGCGCGCCGTGACCGGGGCGGTGCATCCAGACCAGACGTTGATGGCGCATGATGTCGAGGGACTGATCGGCACGGGGCGCCACGAGCGCGGCGGCGAAGGCAGATCTGGCGCAACGGCTACACGACCGCGCGCTGAAGGCCCGGCTCGGCTCGCTGAACCTGAGAGTGCCGAAGCTGCAGCGGGACTCCTGTTTCCTGGCTTCCTCGCGCCGCGCCGAACCGCGGACAAGGCGCTGGTTGTCGCGATCGAGGCGGTGTGGATCGGGCGTCTCGACACCCCGGATGGACGAACGGTGCAGCCGATGGGGCTGATGGCCTCTCCAGGGGCACGATGTCAAAGCTCGAACCGTGGACATCGACGAGCGGGTACGGGACTTCCTTGATTGCCGCGAGATCATCGAACTCAGCATCGGGCCGGCCGCTGCTAAAATTCCGCCCTCGCCCTGATCCGGAGCAACAACCCCGCCGACCAGGACCCCGCCAGCTGGGTTCCCTTCGTCCTCTTCGAAGGGTGAGGCACGCTGGTCGCGTTACGGCTGCCGCCGCGCGGGAGGGGCCTTCCGGAGCGACGATCCGCGGGTGAGGACGCGGGGTTTCAGCTGACACCCCCTGCTGCCGCTCAGCCTGGATCGTCCCGCACTGCGCACCTGCGTCACCTTTTCGGCCTGCAGGGGCAGTAGAAGGATATCGAAGATAATAAATACAACTTCGGCAAATCCTCTCCTTGACAAAATCGAGAAGCAGGGAGCTAATCGATACTCGGAGAGCGATGGAGATGGATTCGGTAGTTAGGCCGAATTATCGAAGTGATCAGCTTCATGGAAGTTGATGGCGTGCAAGGGTAGGTCATTCGGACGGAATTTCTCCGCCCGGGCCTCGGCAACCCTGCCGGAAATCGAGCCAGTGTCTGACAGGCCGACCACAAGCATGGCTGGGGCCGGGATGCTGATCTGACTGAGCAGGCGCATTATTGCGGGAGGTCACTCATGCTGCGCTACAGCCCGTCAACGCTCGCGGCCGCGAGCGCTCTTGTCTGCCTGATGGGGCAACCGGCCGGCGCCCAGGTGCAAGAGGTGGAGCCGCTGGTGCCGGCCACCGAGGCAGGCGAGGCTCTCCGGATCGGCGTGAGGCCCGAGCCGGTCCCGGAAGGGGAAGCGGAAACGCCTGTTCCCGAAGAGGCGCGGGGGGCGCCTTCGGAGGAGGGTCCGGAAGAAGGCGGGGAGGACCTGGCTCCCGATGCCGGGCCGGAAATGGAGCCAATGGCTTTCGCTCCCGCAGCCGTCGACGCAGGGCGCATGCCTGCCTCGCCGGTATCCGACCGCGAAACCGACCCGGGCGTCGAGCTCGACATGGTGATGCTGCGCTCGCAGATCTGGAATCCGAACACCGGGCGGTTCGACGAGGTCGAGCATCGCGGCTATGTCGACCGCCGCAATCCGCAGCCGGAGGGCAATCCCTACAAGGCGCCGCTCATCGAGGCCCGGCCAGGGCAGACGGTGCGGATCAACTTCCGCAACCTGCTGCCGGCGGAGCCCGAGTGTGACCATTCGCGGGAGGTCATGAACGATCCTGACCAGAAACAGTGCTACAACGACACGAACAACCACTTCCACGGCGGCTGGGTGAATCCCGACGGTATCAGCGACAACGTGCTGCGGGTGCTGAAGCCGAACCCGGACCATCTCTACGAATACGAGTACAACATCCCGCAGGAACATGCGGCGGGGACATTCTGGTATCATCCCCATGTCCACGGCTCGACCGCGATCCAGGTCGGCAGCGGCATGGCGGGCGCGATCATCATCCGCGGCGACCGCTGGCCGGAGGCGCTGGCCGGCGGCGGCTACGCCCGGGGCGACATCGACGTGCTCCTGAAGGACTCTGACGGCGCGCCGATCCCCGACAAGGTCTTCCTGCTCCAGCAGATCCAGTATGCCTGCGGCCAGGACGAGGAAGGCGAGAATATCTGGAACTGCCCGGAGGGCGAGGTCGGCCGGCTCGACAGCTACCGGCTGTTCCTGAACCCGGGGCCGCAATGGGATCTATCCGGACGCTTCACCACCGTGAACGGAGCAGTGGCGGCTCCGATTGCGGGGCATGCCACCGCCGGGCAGCCCGAGCGCTGGCGGTTCATCCACGCGGGCGTCTCCGACACGATCCGGGTGCAGATCTTCCGCCGCAACGAGCCGGAGACGCTGGTTGCGGGCGAGCCCGCGCTCTTCGAGCGCACGGCCGCTGCCGACCAGGACGCGGTGATCCGCGAGGCCTGCGCGATTGACGAGGGCGCGATCGCCATGTTCGAGATCGCCACGGACGGCCTGACGCGCCCCTCGCTCCTCGAGGCGACGGAGCGGTTCCTCCAGCCCGGCTACCGCAGCGACGTGCTCGTCCTGTTCGAGGAACCCGGAGAATACTGCGTGATCGACGCTGCGGCGGCCCCAGGCCAAGGGATCCCGGGCTCGCTCGAGACGCGGCGGCTGCTGTTCACGGTCGCCGTCAATCCGGCAGAATCAGAGCCGGATGATCCGGTGCCCGGGGCGCGCGAGGCGATCCTCGCGATGATGCAGGCGGCAGCAGAGGCGGGTCCCCTCGATCCGGACCTGAAGGCCGAGGTCATCGCCGCGCTGGCCGAAGGCGACCTCGGCTTCTTTGCGCCCTTCAGCTCGCTTGCGGGCGAGGAGATCGACAACGTGCAGAGCATGCGGTTCTCGCTCGGCGACGGGCTGCAGTCCGACGCGCCGACCGTGCCGCCCGGGCCGGGCATCGGCTACCGGCGGACGGCGCCGGATCAGCCGGTAGCTCCCTTCGGCGTGCTCCGCTACAGCGCCAACCCGCTCGATACCGTCATCCTCACCCTCGGCGATGTCGACGAGTGGCGGCTGACCAGCGCCGATGCGCCGCATCCCTTCCACATCCACGTCAATCCCTTCGAGATCATCGCCGTCAACAAGCAGGTGGTCGTGGACAACGAGATCACCACGCGCGATCTCACGGTCGAGCTCGACGTGGACCCTGAGGGCAACGAGATCCCGACCGAGTATCTCGGGATGAAGGGTGCATTCAAGGACACGATCATCCTTGCCGCGCCAACAACCTATGACCTGCAAGAAGAGGATGGGGAGGTGGAGTTCAGGTCGGTACCCGAGGTGGTGGTTCGTTCGAAATACGAGCGCTACATCGGCAGCTTCGTTCTCCACTGCCATATTCTCTATCACGAGGATCTCGGGATGATGCGCAACGTGCGGATCATCGATCCGGGACATGTCGACTTCACGAGCGTGGGCGAGGTGGCGCAAGAGCACTGAAGAGGATTACTACCTACCCCGCAAGCTTCTCCTGCGGCCACCACGACTGAAAGCCGGCTCATGATCCGCTCGGGTCATGGGCCGGCTCCGGTCGAGCGAGGCCAGCCGCTCGGGCGCCATCGACCGCTCGAAGGCCACCACCTTCCTCCTGCTGTTGTAGGTTGGGATCAGGGCCTCGCCTTTCGATGGCTGCAGCTTCACCTGTGCCGGGAGTGGTGCGCCAGTCCCTGCACAGCTACGCAAGTCTCGCGGAGGCGGCAGTGGTGCAGTGGATGGCCTCGCCCCTGCACCGCGACAACCTGCTCAACCCGCACTTCGGCCGCATCGGAACAGCCTTCGCAATTGATCCGGCCGGTCCCGCCTGCGGCGATGTCTACCTCGCCCAGGTCTTTGCGGACTGAGCGGAGAGTACGCCGCAGGTCATTATCTTCAGCGTGGATCTCATGATCTGCGCCAGGAAGGGCGAATATGGTTCGCCGGTGCGAAACGCGGAGGACATGTCTGACGTTCTTCTCGTCGAAGCGCGATTGCCCGGTCCAGGCATCGGTGACCGAGATCGCCCGGTAGCCGACGGCGTTGTTGACCATGTCCCTGCGGACCATGAAGCCGTCATTCCTGAACTTTTGCTTGATGATGCTGCGCATCTCGGCCGGCACCAGATCCCAGGCTTCCCGCTGGATCGGATCCTTGAGATCGGGATCGGCGAGGTTCACGTATTCCTTCCTGCGCCCGTCCGCCTTGCCACGCTGCCAGGTGTCATGGAGCCGGTCGACCAGGAGCGCATTTGTGCCCTGGGCGAGCGTCTCTTCCTTCTGCCACATCTCGTTAGGCGCATCGGTATCGCGCCGATGCACGAGTTCGTGCTGGTCGCGATAGGCCGCCG
>CAYMOD010000169.1:0-5458 GCA_964391945.1 uncultured Rhodobacterales bacterium
CCTATCTCCAGCGCTACGACGGCGCGACCATCGTCATCAAGTTCGGCGGCCACGCCATGGGCGACGCGGTGGAGATGGCCCGTTTCGCCCGCGACATCGTCCTGATGAAACAGTGCAACGTCCACCCGGTGATCGTCCACGGCGGCGGCCCGATGATCAACGAGATGCTCGAGCGGCTGGCGATCCGCTCCGAATTCGTCGACGGCACCCGCGTCACCGACGCCGCCACCGTCGAGGTAGTCGAGATGGTCCTCTCCGGCCGCATCAACAAGCGGATCGTCCAGGCGATCAATGCCGCTGGCGGCAAGGCCGTCGGTCTCTCCGGCAAGGACGCCGATCTCATCGTCTGCGAGAAGGCCGTGAGGTCCCGGCTCCGCGACGGGGTGGAGGAAACGATCGATCTCGGCTTCGTCGGCCGCCCGGTCGCGGTGAACCCCGGCGTGCTGAGGACCTTCCTCGACTCCGACTTCATCCCCGTCGTGGCCCCGATCGGCACGGGCGCAGGCGGCGAGACCTTCAACATCAACGGCGACACCGCCGCCGGCGCGGTCGCCGCGGGAATGAAGGCCGATCGCCTCCTCCTCCTCACCGACGTCGCTGGCGTCCGGGGCGAGGGGGACGAGGTGCTGACCGAACTCACCCAGGAAGAGGCGCGCCGCCTCATCGAGACCGGCGTGATCTCCGGCGGCATGATCCCGAAGGTCGAGACCGCCCTCGCCGCCATGGAAGGAGGCGTCCGCGCCGTGGTGATCCTCGACGGCCGCGCGCCGCACGCGGTGCTGCTCGAACTCTTCACAGCCCACGGGGCAGGCACCCTCATCAAGGGCTGAGGCGCGGGCCGCCTTTTCTCCACATCCGTTTCATGGCAGGCAGACAAGATGCACCGCCTCATCCTCATCCGCCACGCCAAGTCGAGCTGGGAGATACCTGGCCAGCCCGATCACGACCGAAGTCTCAACGCCCGCGGCCGCGCCGCCGCGCCGCTGATCGGCCGCTGGCTGGCCGGGCAGGGCCTCGTCCCCGATCACGGCCTCGTCTCGAGCGCGGTGCGGACGCGGGAGACCTGGGATCTCCTGTGCTCGGTCTGGGGACCCGTGCCCGCGACAGAAATGCCCGACATCTACGAGTCCGGGTCCGAAACGATCCTCCGCGCGATCCGCCGCGCACCGCCGGTCGGCACTCTCGCCCTCGTTGGCCACTATCCCGGCATTGGTGAGACGGCACGGCGTCTTCTTGCGAAAGCCCCGGCGGACCCGGGCTTTCACAAATACCCCACCGCGGCCACCACCGTCATCGGGTTCGACCGCCCGGACTGGAGCGGGGTCGACTGGCGTGACGGCACCCTTCTCCATTTCGTGACCCCGAAGGGCCTCACGTCCGGCGGATAGCTGGAAACGGGACCGGGTATGCTCATGTCCTGTCCCGTCCTCAGACCACCCTCATCCGTCGAGAAGGCGCAGGTACTCTGCCGCGAACAGGAAGTCGCGTCGGCGTTCCTCCGTCTTCGCGGCGGCCTCCGCATCGCGGCCCCATTGCTGCTCCTGCCAGATCTCGTCGATGCGCGAAATGTTCCAGGCGGCCTCCGGCGCCAGCACCCCGCGCGCCACCGCCAGCCCGAGCACGAGCGAACCCGACAGGGTCACGAGTTCCGAAAGGCCGGTCAGCCGGAACGGGTTCTCCGCCGCGACGGCGCGGCGCAGCGCGGCGAGGCTCGCCTCCGGCTGCGGGACGTACATCACTCCCATCACCGCGACGAGCGGCGCGCCGAGCGCCTCCGCCGACCAGGCGAGCAGCGGATCCCAGGCGGCGAACTGGCGATGACGCAGACCATCAGGCCGCTCGGCCCGGTAACAGAGGAGGTCAGTGCCGCCGTACTCCACGATCATCTCGATGACGCCGCCGGGATCGGCCGCCACACCGTCGATGCTTGTATTCACCGCGCGGGTGAACGGCATGGCCTCGGGCCGGATCTCGGCTTCCACCGCGCGCCATTCCCGGGCGACCGCCTCGGCAAGCGGAAGGGCCGGGACGACCAGCGGGAGATGAGCCGGCGTCGCGAGGGGGCGGGTATCAAGGCGGATGCCGAAACCCCCTGCCTCTCCGGTGACTGCAACCTCGGTCCAGAAGCGCCTCTGCTTCAGGATGCTCATCGGGCCTCTTCCCATATCGTGGCGAGTGCCGCCGGCAGGGCCTCATAGTTGCGGATGATCTGATGTGCACCTGCTTCGCGTAGTCGCGCCTCGGGATGGTAACCCCAGGTGACACCGATGGTTGCGAAGCCCGCCGTGCGGCCCATCACGATGTCGAACTCGGTATCCCCCACCATCACCGCCCGCTCACGCCTGCAGCCGGTCTCCGCCAGCGCAGCTTCGAGCATGGACGGGTGCGGCTTCGACGGATGACCGTCGGCGGTCTGGGCAGTGACGAAGTAATGCCCGAGATCGTGGGCGCGGAAGACATGATCGAGCCCCCGCCGCGCCTTGCCCGTGGCGACCCCGAGCAGCGTCGCGTTCTCTGCCGCCAGCGCGTCGAGCGCCGCCCGCGCGCCCGGATAGAGCGGCGCCGTTGCCTCGCCCCCGTCGCCGGCACGCGCGGCCGCAAAATGAAGCCGGTAGCCCTCGACGATGGCGCCGCGATCATGCAGCGCGATGTCCGGCGCAAGCGCCGCCACCGCCACCGGCAGCGAGAGGCCGACGATGGCGAGGATCGCGGCTTTCGACGGGGCAGGATAACCGGCTTCGTCGAAAGCCGCGCGCATTGCCGCGACGATGAGATGCTGGCTGTCGATCAACGTGCCATCGACATCGAACACCACGAGGCGGAGGTCGGTCATGTTTCCTCCGCGAAGGGGTCGTCGGCTGCCTCGGCCGGGTCCCAGCCCATCAGGTCCCAGGTCCGCGCCATGTGTTCGGGCAAGGGCGCGGTGAGCACGAGGCGTGCGCCGTTCACCGGATGGGCGATGCTGAGGGAGCGCGCATGCAGGTGGAGCTTGCGGCTCACCGCGCCGCCGAGATCCGGGGCCCGCCCCTCCATGGTGATACCGGCGCCGTACTTGCCGTCCCCGATGATCGGATGCCCGATCGCCGCCATATGCGCGCGCAGCTGGTGGGTGCGGCCGGTAATTGGGGAAAGCGCGACCCAGGCGGCGCGGCGGCCCGCCGCCTCGATCACCATGTAGTCGGTGGTGGCGCGCCGGGCGCCGGGGGTGGCGGGCACCGCCTCGAAGGGAACGGGCAGCATCTTCTCGCCCTCGCCGCCGGGTCCATGGCCGGGCGCCTTGACGAGGCCGAGGCGGATCGTGCCTTCGCGCGGATGCGGCGCTCCCGCCACTGCCGCCCAGTAGACCTTGCGGGCGTCACGGGACTGGAAGGCGCGCGCAAGTGCCGCGGCGGCCCGGGCGCTGCGGCCCATCACGAGCACGCCCGACGTGTCGCGATCGAGGCGGTGGACGAGTTTCGGCTTCTCTTCCCGTTCGAAACGCAGCGCCTCGGCGAGCGCATCCACATGCCGGATCTGGCCGGAGCCGCCCTGCACCGCGAGGCCCGGCGGCTTGTTGAGGGCGATGACATGCTCATCGCGGTAGATGACGGCGGCACGGATCATCGCGGCGTCGGCCTCGCTCGGCCGGCTGGGCGCTGCTGCCATCTCCCGCGCGCCGTCCTCCGGCAGCGGCGGCAGGCGCACCGTCTGGCCGGCCTCCAGACGTGTTGCGGCCCGGACCCGGCCGCCATCGACGCGGATCTCGCCCTTCCGGCAGAGCCGCTCGATCCGGCCCTGGGCGAGGCCGGGAACGTGGCGGCGCAGCCAGCGGTCAAGACGCTGGTCCGCCTCATCCGGCTCCACGGTCAGGTGCTGGACCCCGCTCACCCGTCTTCTCGCTCCCCTTCTTCGCGGCGCAAGAGGGGGTGCCGGCAGCCGGATGTCAAGCACCCGGCCGGCTTCGCGAGATCAGGCCAGACGGCGGGCGGCCACCGCCGCTCTGCTGCGGTTGGTGGCGGGAAAGAGCATGGTGGCCCCGGCCAGGCCGCAATCAGAAGCGGTTGCGAACTCGGCCGGTATGCCATGGACGCGCCAGTCGTCAAACCGACGGGCATCGAGCGGGTCGAGCGCGATCGTCTTGATGGCGGTATGCCGGCGGTCGGCGAGGATCCGGGCGACCAGGGGCAAGACGACGTTGATCGTGCCCTCGATTACCTGGACGATCCGGGATCCTTCGATCCGCATCTCCCCAGTCACGCCGGAGCGGAGGTTGTTCCGCCAGCTTTGCCGTGCCATCTGCGCCAGTGCGGGTGCCTCCATGTCGCAAAGTACCGACTGGAAGCGGAATTCGATGAGTATGGTCCCGTTGTCGTAATTATCCGGCATCGTCGTCCGTACCCTGTTCCTGACCGGCATGACGTCAACCAAAGGGCAAGGAAGCTGTCAACAGCAATCGCGTTGCTACAGGATATTCAGCCAAGACGCCGCGAGAGTTCGAATATGAAGTCGATCGGCAGCGGATCGTTCATGCAGGATGCGGGAAGCGCCGGCAGGCGGAACAGCCTCCAGCTGGCGAAACGGTGCACAGTCACCGCCTCTTCGCGCAAGATGCAGACGCCTTGATGACGCCGGTCGGTGACGATGACCTCCATCCGGGCGAGCAGCCGGTCGCCCGGACCCTCCATGATGCCGTAGAAATGCGGCTCCTGCGCGATGAGCATTCCGGTGATGCCGGCGCACCCGTTGTGGAACCGGGACCGCTCCTCGATCCGGTCGAGATCCCGGCTGGTGAGCGATCCGGCCGCACGACTCAGCCAGATGAGGCGCAGGAGGGCATCATCCCCGGCCTCCGTCGGCACATGCTGGACAGGATCCTCCGTCATGTCTGCACACCCGCGCCCCGGACGGAGCGGCAGCACTAGGTTCCACTGCCGCTCCCCGAAACTTCGCGCAATCGCGATAGTTGTACAAGTGTCTCTTTCAGATTCTGTTCGCGGCCACGGCCGCCCGGTACGTAGAAGCTCTGCCGCTCCATCGTATCCGGGAAATAGTTCTGGCCGGAGACTCCGGTCTGCGTATCATGGTCATAGACATAGCCGGCGCCGTAGCCCTGCTCACGCATGAGCCTCGTCGGTGCGTTCAGGATATGGGCGGGCGGCATCAGCGATCCGGTCGATTTCGCGGCGGCGCGGGCAGCGGAGTAGGCGCGGTAGGCGGCGTTCGACTTCGGCGCGAGCGCGAGGTAGATCACGGCCTCCGCCAATGCGAGCTCGCCCTCGGGGCTGCCGAGACGCTCGTAGGTCTGCCAGGCGGCGAGGCAGAGGGTCTGCGCCTCCGGATCGGCAAGCCCGATGTCCTCGATCGCGATCCGCAGGATCCGGCGCGCCAGGAATCGCGGATCCTCGCCGCCCTCGAGCATCCGGGCAAGCCAGTAGAGAGCCGCGTCCGGATCGGAGCCGCGAACCGACTTGTGGAGCGC
>CAYMOD010000170.1:0-5450 GCA_964391945.1 uncultured Rhodobacterales bacterium
AACCAGGTCGAGGGACGACTTCTTCAGCAACCTGCTAAAGCCAGATCTCGCATTTGCTGATCAGCTGCGATCGGTTCGCGGCGCCGAGTGCCATTCGCGCGCTCCTGAGCTGATTCTCGATGGTCCGGACCGATTTGCCGAGGGTGGCCCCGATCTGACCACAGCTGAGCCCCTGCGCTGCCAGCCGGATCACTGCGAGTTCGGCCGGACTCGGCTGACGCAGGGCTGCCCGCTCGCCGTCGGGCCCAAGCTGCCAGCGCCGGCTGATCGCGGTCAGCGGACTGAGAAAGGTATCGCTGAACTGGCTGATGAAGGTCTTCTCGGCTTCGGACCAGACATGCGTGCGGCGGGTGGTGTCGAGGCACATCATGCCGACCGGCCGGCGCGCGAAAGCAAGGCGCTGGAAAAGGATCGAACGGCTCTTGATCGCCCGGAAACTCTCCCGGCTGTCCTCGAGCAGCGGATGCGATGCGACATCGTCACAGGCGACCGGCGCCGCCTGCCGCCACGTGCGCCGGAACACGGCGGCCTGGTTGCGGTAGGTGGTAGCATCGCAGCGCGGCGGATCGGACGCCCGGCTGTAATGGACGGCAACCGGCGCATAGACGGGCTCGTCAGGCGTCAGGAACCCGAAATCGGCGCGGCAGACGCCGAGGCGCTCGACAAGGAACTCCAGCGCCACCGCCGCGACTTCCTCCGGATCATCTGCGGCGAGGATCATGTGGGCGACGCAGTTGAGTGCTTCTGGCGGGTATTCGCCACGTTTCGCGTCGAGGAAGACATCCTTGAGCCGTTTTCGTGAGGGCGGCGCTTCGAGTAAATCCTGCATCAGATCCTGGGGCTCGTCTCAGGGAAGGTGCTGTGTCGGGATAGACCCATTATATTATGTGGTGGGAGGTTCCTGAAACACAATGGCACGCGCCGCGAGCAGCCCTTCGCTTGGAAAGCGGCTCCGGCCGGCGTAGAAGCGACCGCCATGTCCGCGCTTTCCGTTCCCGATGCCCGCGCCCGCCGCAACGTCAAGGTGCTGATCACCGCCCAGGCGGTGCTCGGCACGCAATTGCCCGTGCATTTCGTCCTCGCCGGGCTCGCCGGGCAGGTGCTCTCGCCCGTTCCCTGCCTCGCCACCCTGCCGGTCTCCATCGCGGTCTTCGGCTCGATGATCGCGGCGCCGCTCCTGGCCGGCCTGATGCAGCGTCGAGGGCGGACGCTCGGGTTCGTCCTCGGCGCCATCGGCGGTGGGCTCGGCGCCGCGCTCTGCGCCTTCGCCCTCGTCGCCGGCGCCTTCGCCCTCTTCCTCGCCGGCTCCGCCCTCGTCGGGCTCTACATGTCTGCCCAGGGCTTCTACCGCTTCGCCGCCGCCGACGGCGCGAGCGCCGCCTACCGCCCCAAGGCGATCTCCTATGTCATGGCCGCCGGCCTCGTCTCCGCCGTCCTCGGGCCACAGCTCGTGAAGGTAACGACGGATGCGCTTGCGCCGATCCCCTTCGCCGGCGCCTATCTCGCGGCGGCGGCGCTCAGTCTCGGCGGCACGCTCATCTTCGCCTTCCTCGACAGCCCGCAGCCACCGAAGAAGGTGCTAGGTGAGCCCGCGGCCCGCTCCCGGAGCAAGCTCCTGCGCGACCCGACGATCGCCGTCGCGATGATCTGCGCAATGGTGAGCTACGCGCTGATGAATCTCGTGATGACCGCCGCGCCGCTTGCGGTCGTCGGCTGCGGCTTCGGGACCGGCGATGCCGCGGATGTCGTGATGGCGCATGTCCTCGCCATGTTCGCCCCATCCTTCTTCACCGGCCACCTGATCACCCGTTTCGGCGCCGTTCGGGTCATCGCCGCCGGGCTCGCCACCCTCGCCGCCGCCGGCGCAGTCGGCCTGAGCGGCGTCACCCTCCCCCATTTCAGCATCACCCTGATCCTGCTCGGCCTCGGCTGGAACTTCGGATTCATCGGCGCAACCACGCTCCTTGCAGGGGCCCACCGTCCGGAGGAGCGCGGCAGGGTGCAGGGCATGAACGACGCGGCTGTCTTTGCCCTCGTCGGTATCGCATCGCTCGCCTCGGGCGGGCTGATGAACTGCATCGGCGGCGATCCGGTCGCGGGCTGGAACGCGGTCAACCTCGCGATGATCCCCTTCCTCGCGCTCGCCGGAAGCGCGCTCATCTGGCTCGTGCTCTCCCGGCCCCGGCCGGCGCGCGCCCGCTGAAACCCTACCAGCGCCCGGTCAGGGCACGGGCGGCGAGGCTCGCCCGCGCGCGTATCTCCGAAGGCCCGAGCGGCCCCGCGAGCGTGGGATCGCGTTCGGCCGCGGCAAGGATCGCCCCCGCCTGCCAACCGGGCAGCAGCGCCGCCAGCGCCCGCGCCGGCACCGCCTGCCGTTCCGCTCTCGCCGCGGCGATATCCGCCCGCGCCGCCCGCGTCAGGTCGCCGATGTCGAGCCCTGCCGGCAGCGGATCGCGGTTCCGCGCCCGAAGTGCCGGCACCGCCCGGAGAAGCGCCGCGATCCCGGCCCCTTGGGCGAAACGCCGCACCACCGGCAACGCCGCCTCCCCCGCCCCGAGGTGCCGCGCCGCGAGTTCCATCAGCGTCCCGTAGGTATCCGCGACATAGGCGTCGAGCGCCGCCCGGTCCCGCAGCGGCGCGCCCCCGGCATCCCTCTGCCGCGCCTCGACCAACCGCTCGAAGAGAACAAGCGGCAGCGCGCTCTCTCGAATCGTCTTGGCGAGCGGGCCCGCCACCTCATGGCCCGGCACCTTCCCGCCCGATGCCATCGCGGCGAGCGCATCGAGCCACCAGCGCAGCCGGATCGCCACCATCATCGGCTCCGTCGACAGCCAGGGCACGCGGGCGATCTCGAGGTTGAAGGCATAGAGCGCCATCAGGCCGGGCCGCCGCTCCGAAGGCGCCACCAGCGCCGTCCGGAACCGCTCCGAATCGCCCCGCCGCACCCGCTCGGCGCAGGTCTCGATACTCACGGGAGGACCGGCTCCGCACCGAAAAAGGCGGTATCGTATTCGCTCCCCTGCGTCCAAGGGACCGCGATTTCCCGGCGCGCCTCTGCGAGCGCCGGATCGTCGCCATGCTTCCGCCTGTCCGCGCAGTCGGTCATCGCCGGATGAATGCTCCAGAACGCCCGCGTCTCCGGGCGCGTCTCCGGATGCGGCGCATCGATCAGCCAGACCGCCTCGCTGAAGGCGATCCGCCCGCCCGGAGCCAGAAGCGGCCGCGAGAGCGGGGGCGCCGTCTCGTTGCCGGCGATACAGGCCGCGCCCTCGCACCAGAGGAGATCGAACGCCGTCGCCGCCGCCGTTGCCTCGAACGGCAGCCCCCGCATGCCGGCCTCGATGATCTCGAACCGTGGGCCATGTCCCGCCGCCGCCACCCGCAGGAAGGACATGTGCGTGTCCACTCTCACCATCCCCGCCTCCGGCGACGCTTCGAGAAGGGTCTGCTCACCGCCCCGGTCCGCGGCCGATGTCGGGAACCCGCACCGGCGCCGCGGATCCGGTCAGTGCCGATGCCCGCAGCGTGTCCTCGCGCCTCCCCGGCGCCTCATGCGCAAGGTTACGGTGCAGTCCGAAGAACAGCCCCTCGCTCATGCCGATCCCCGCTCCGTCCCGACCAGCGCTGGAGACGGCGCCCCAAAGCAACAGCCGCTTCCTCGAGGCGCCTCTCGGCCGCGTTCCCGCGCCCAGCCGCCTTCGCGATATCCGGAGCGGCCATCCTCGCGCCACGGGCGCCGCTGCCGGCAGCGCGGCGCGGGCCGGCGCGGGCGCCCCGCTGACTGCCCGACGCACCGCCTCTGAACGGGCCGATCACGCCGCTTCCGCCACCGGCGCACCGTCCTGCAGCAGTTTCCACACCACCGCGTCCTTCAACGCCTGGAAACTCGCATCGATGATGTTGGCCGAGACGCCGACCGTCGACCAGCGCCGCCCGCTGCCATCCTCGGAATCGATCAGCACCCGCGTCACCGCATCGGTCCCGCGCGAGGTGATCCGGACCCGGAAATCGACCAGCCGCATGGAATCGATATAGGGCTGGTAGGGCCCGAGATCCTTGGCGAGCGCCCGGCTCAGCGCGTTGATCGGCCCCTGGTCGAGATGCGTGACCGGATTCTGGCTCTCGCTCACCGACATCACCCGCGCGTTGCCGATGCGGACGACCACCACCGCCTCCGACACCGTGACCATCACGCCCTTCGCGTTCATCCGCCGCTCGGTGGTCACCCGGTAGCGCTCGACCTCGAAGAAACGCGGCAGGCGGCCGAGCATGTCGCAGGCCAGCACCTCGAAGGATGCCGCGGCGGAATCATAGGCATAGCCCCGCTCCTCGCGCGTCTTTACCTTGGCGAGAATCGCCGCAAGGCGCGGATCGCCCGGCTCCACGGCAAGCCCCGCCTTCGCAAGCCGGTCGCGCAGGTTCGACTGCCCCGCCTGATTCGATATCGGCACGAAGCGCGCGTTGCCGACCACTTCCGGCGGCACATGCTCATAGGTCGTGGGGTCCTTGAGGACCGCGCTCGCATGCAGCCCCGCCTTGTGCGTGAAGGCCGAACCCCCGACATAGGGAGCCGCCCGGTGCGGCACGCGATTGAGAAGATCGTCGATAAGCCGCGAGACCCTCGTCAGCCCCCGCAGCGCCTCGCGGCTCACCCCCGTCTTGAGTCGCGACGCATAAGGTTCCTTCAGGATCAGGGTCGGCAGCAGGCTGGTGAGATTGGCATTGCCGCAACGCTCGCCAAGCCCGTTCAGCGTTCCCTGCACCTGCCGCACCCCGGCCTCGACCGCGGCGAGCGAATTGGCGACGCCGAGCCCGGCATCGTCATGGGCATGGATGCCAAGCCGGTCGCCCGGGATCCCCTCCCCGATCACCTCCCGCACCACCGACGCCACTTCCCCCGGCAGCGTGCCGCCATTGGTGTCGCAGAGCACGACCCACCGCGCCCCCGCCTCGGCCGCCGCGAGGAGACAGGCGAGCGCATAGGCGCGGTTCGCCTTCCAGCCGTCGAAGAAATGCTCGGCGTCGAAATGGACCTCGCGCCCCTCGGCGACGGCATGGGCGATGCTCTCGCGGATGTTGGCGACATTCTCGTCGAGCGTGATCCCGAGCGCCGCCTCGACATGGAAATCATGCGTCTTGCCGACGAGGCAGATGACCTCGGTGCCCGCGTTCAGCACGCCCGCGAGCACCTCGTCATTCGCCGCCGAGCGTCCGGCGCGTTTCGTCATCCCGAAAGCCGCGAGCCGCGCATGGGCGAGGTCCGGCGCCCGTTCGAAGAAGGCGGAATCGGTCGGGTTCGCCCCCGGCCAGCCGCCCTCGACATAATCGATCCCGAGTTCGTCGAGCGCGCGGGCAACCGCCGCCTTGTCCTCGGCCGAGAAATCCACGCCCTGCGACTGCTGCCCGTCGCGCAGTGTGGTGTCGTAGAGATAGAGGCGCTCGCGGGTCAT
>CAYMOD010000171.1:0-5443 GCA_964391945.1 uncultured Rhodobacterales bacterium
GACCAGGAAGCCCCGGCGGGTCGGCCGCCGGACATAGACGTCGGGATCCTCCTGCAGAACGACGCCGGGACCTGGCAATCTGAGCACGACCTTTCTCCTTTCCTGCACGGGCGGCCTCAGCAGCCGGTTTCCTGCACACAGGGCCTCAGCGGCCGGCCCCCGACGCCTTCAGCTGCGTGAGGGACGCGCCGGAAGGTGGCACGTCCTCCTCTTCCTCTCCAGGCTCCTCCCCGGACGGCCCCCCGGCCGCGACCCGCGGGCCGTCATGGAGTTTCTCGAGGATCTCGGCGGTCGGCCCGAAGCCCTGGACCGCTCCCTCCGCGAGCAGGAGGACCTTGTCCGCCTGCGCGAGTGTCGAGGGGCGGTGTCCGACGATGATCAGCGTGCTGCCGCGCTGCTTGAGCTCGATGATCGCCTCGGCCAGCGCCGCCTCGCCCGCCTGGTCGAGATTGGCGTTCGGCTCGTCGAGAACGATCAGCGGCGGCGTTCTGAACACAGCCCGGGCAAGGCCGAGCCGCTGGCGCTGGCCTCCGGAGAGCCCGGCGCCGCCGTCGCCGATCACGGTCTCGTAGCCCTCGGGAAGCCGTATGATCATGTCGTGGGCATGGGCAAGGCGCGCGGCTTCGAGGACCTGCTCCACGGGCGCGTCCTGCATCCGGGCGATGTTCTCCCGCACCGTGCCGGCAAAGAGCCCGACATCCTGCGGCAGATAGCCGATGAGAGGGCCGATCTCGTCCCGGTCCCATAGGGACAGGTCGATGCCGTCGAGCCTGACCAGGCCGGCATCGGGACGGATGAGCCCGACGATCACCTTGCAGAGCGTGCTCTTTCCGGCGGCCGAGGGGCCGATGATGGCGACGGCCTCGCCCTCCTCGATGTCGAAGGAGATGTCGTCGAGCACGAGCCTGTCACCAACGACGCAGCTCACCTCGCGGATTTCCAGCTGGCCGCGCGGCCGGGACACCCGCATGCGGGGAGGAGGCGGCGGAAACGCCTCGGCGTGCTCGCGGAGCCGGTCATAGGCCGCGCGCGCGCTGACGAAGCTCTTCCACGCGCCGAGGGCCTGGTCGATGGGCGCGAGGGCGCGGCCGAGCAGGATGGAGGCGGCGATCATGATGCCCGGGGTCGCCTGGTTCCGGATCACGAGATAGGCGCCGAGGCCGAGGATGGTGCTCTGGAAGAACATGCGGAGAAACTTCGCGAAGCCCATGATCACGCCCGAGCGCCGGGCGCCCACCATCATCGCCGCATCGCCGGGCGTCGTGAGACGGGCAACCCGCGCCACCATGGCCGGCACCATGCCGAGCGCGGAGACGGTCTCGGCGTTGCGCACCGTGCCCTCCGCCACCTGCTGGCCCATCATCTGATGCTCGTGCGAGACGGCGAAGGGTCCGCGGGTGAGATGATCGTTGGCGAAGGTAAGGGCGAGGAGGGCGACCGCCGAGAAGAGCGCCAGCATCCCGAGCAGCGGGTGGAACATCCAGATGATGATGATGAAGATCGGCGTCCAGGGCGCGTCGAAGAAGGCATTGAGCCCGGAGGCGCCGACGAAACTCTGCAGATGGGTGAGGTCGCGGAAGGCCTGCTCGCCGTAGGGGCTGCCGGCGAGGCGGGCGCGGACGCTGCTCCCGATATAATGGGGCTGCAGGACGCGCGAGAACCACAGCGCGATACCGACGGCGATCTCGCTGCGCAGGCTCTCGAGGATCGCCCAGCAGGCGAGGGCGAGCGCGAGCATCACCGTCAGCATGATCAGGGTCTCGACGCGGCCGCTCGAGAGCACGCGGTCGAAGACTTGCAGCATGTAGAGCGGGCTCGCGAGGATGAGGATGTTGAGGCAGAAGCTGAAGAGGGCGATGGCGCCGAGCGAGCGGCGGGTCCCGCGCACGGCCTCGGCGAGGACCGTCGGCTCCTGCGGGTTCTGTCGGTGATGGGCGCTCATCGCCGCTCCCCTGCGCTTCGGGACAGCCGCGCGTCGCGTTCCAGCCGCAGCGTCAGGACGGCGATTCCCGCACCGCTCGAACTGTCGCTCACGAGGAACCGCATGGTCTGCGGGACGGCGCCGAGCCTCGTCACGTATCCCTCTGCCGGCCGGCCATCCCTGTCGCGGCAGCCGACCGGCCGGACGGCGCCGCCCGCGTCGGGCATCAGCTCGGCGAGGAGCGTGCTCCGGGCGGGGTCGAACCGGACGAGGAGGTCACAGGGCTCGGGTGCGGCCGGGCGGTGCCCGTCGGATTTCCCGCCGGCCTTGCCGAGGCAGACGACGCAGATGCCGCCCGCCGCTCCACCATCGCCGGTCCGGGCACGCAGGGTGACGTCCACCTGCCGCCGCGGTGCCGGGCAGCCGGGTGGCCCCTGACACGTGGCACCTGACCGCACCAGGGCCTGAACGCCGCCGGCGGCAGCGGCACCGCCGGCAGCGGCCGCGACGCCCGTCCGGGCACGGGCGGCGACGGCGAGTCCGTCGCTGCGGGGATCGAGAAGCAGGTCGACGACGATCACCGCGGCCTCATCTGCTCTGTCGTGCGAGGCGGCAGTCCCGAGGGGCCGGTGCGATTGGCGATGCCGGTTTCGGGAGGCGCTGCACGGGCGCCTCGGCGCTGGTCGCTGGTCGGGCGGCGATGCATGTTGGCGATCCGGACGGGTCAGGGAAGCTGATCGGCTGCGGCGGAAGACGGGGAACGCCTTCCCGCGTATTGGCGGGGGCGGAAGCTCCGCCGCCCGCCTCGTTCAGAGAGGCCTCAACCGAAGTCGGCCCCGTAGAAGTAGGACTTGTCCCTGCTAGCCGCCGAGACCGAGAACGCCTGGGACGTGCTGCCGAGGCCTTCCGCTGCGAACGTGTTGGCATAGGCGTCCGTGAACGTATTGCTGCCGAAAGCTTCCGCGTCGGCCTGGCCCTCGGCCAGGTTGCCCTTGATCTTTATGTCAACCTTCACCTTCTCCTTGATGTCGGCCTTGATGATCTTGTGCTTGAAGAATGTCGGCGCATACCCCGAAAAGCTCATCTGCGTTTCTCCACCTTTCACTACACCCGTTCGTGGGCGGAATGAGGTTCGCAGAACGGCCCGGTACAAGACAATGCCGCAGAAGTGGTAGATTCTTCATGATTACCTTCCCGGCTGTACGCGGGACGCCGGAACCTCATCCGATGCATGCCAGCGCCCGTTCCCCACGAGGCGCCTCGTGGGGCCGCCCGCTCTCCGGGCGGGTGCACCGACACCGGCCCGGGTCGGTCGCATTCTCATGGAGCCGGATCGTCCAAGCCAGCCCGAATGAAATCCGCTCCGAGCCTGCGTTCGCACGGCAGCAGGCCCGGACAGGCTGCGGCGTTGTCGGGGACAGGTTCCGGACGAGCGTCAGGCTATGACAGCAAGCCCCTCGGAATAGGCGAGGGCGAGCGTGTCATGCTCCGCCAACGTGTCGGCGAAGGCCGCGGTAAAGGTGCCGTCACCCCGTGCGCCGACCTCCGATTGCGCGGCGGCGAGCGTTCCGTCCGCGAACGGCAGCTTTCTCCCGCAGGTGACGGCCGCTTCGCGCTCGAAGGAAAGTTCGAGATCGGGTACATGCTTGAAGTCGAGCGCGAATATCGTCTGCGCCGAACTCTCGAAATTCGCGCCCTCGTACGAAAGGGTCTGTGAAAATGCGAAATCGGCGCCGGATACCGAATGGTGATGCCCGGTCGCGACCTCCGCCGAATCGCCTCCGGCGGCAGCGTGGGAACTGGTCGTGCCGTAGCCGATCGCGACCAGCGGGTGGTCGAGGACTTCCAGGTTCAGGTCCGTGGCCGCTTCCGGCGCCAGCCCCTCGGCCGAGGCGGTCGCAGCGGCATGAAGCGCCATGGGCGCCGAATCGGCCTCGGCGCTCTCGCGCGCGTCGCTCCAGGGGAGCCAAGAGCCCAGCAGTTCGGCGAAGGCGAGCGTGTACTCCACCGCGAAATCGAGCGCCTTCTCGGTGAAACGTCCCAGATCCAGGATGCCCATGATCGCCTTGGTAAACAGGAACAGCATCTTGTCCAGGATCATCGTCCGCTCCTCACTGCAACCTGTAAGTGGATACATCCGGGTGGCGGCGGAACAAATACCTCAGTGGATGTAGATCGGTCGAACGGGATCATCCGGAGGCATTACACCTTCCTGGCGGTTCTCGTCGCCCCCACGCCTCCCTGATTTCTGCCGCACCCGGACGGCCGCAGATGATGCTGTCGGATCGCGAGTATAGTCAGATGACCCCGGCCGTGCACACGCGGGCAAAGACCACCCTGTAGTTGTGATGCTATAATCGTATCGTTGAGCACTCCGCACACCAATGATCGTCTAGACTGTGTTCAAAATATTTGTTAATCTCTGAATCGAACGTGGGTGGAACATATTTCAATTTATTTCAACTGTGAGGGTTAGCCATGTCCCGAGAAGGCACCGGCCGGACTCTGCTTATTGTTGACCGGAGACCTCTTCGCCGCGCCCTTCTGGCACACTTCCTTGAGGATCTCGCATCGAAGAACGGTCTGACGATCGTTCAGCACGAGGGAGGTGAGGTTCCCCGGGACGAACTGTCGTGCTGCGCGCTGGTGATCTTTTCCGTCGGCAGTCGCGGGCTGGGCAGCCAGCCCCTCCAGGAGGCATATCGCAGCCTTCCGGCGGGCGAGTCCCGGCTTCCCTTCGTCATCGTGGCGGAGGAGAGCGACGTGGAGGAGGCCCGCCGGGCGCTGGAGATGGGCGCCTCCGCCTACATCCCGATGTCGACCTTGGAGGACGTGTTCCTCCTTGCACTCCACTCCGTGCTCTCGAACGGATCCTTCTTTCCGCTCCACCTCCTACGGAAGATCGTGAGCCAGGCGCCGATGATCGGGCCGGAACGGGAGGACGGCCAGTTGCGCAACCGTGACAGGCTCAATGGCACATGCAGCATGCCGAACCGGCGCCTCGCACCGCCAACACCTCAGGCGCCCCCGGCGGGCCGGGAGCATTCCGTCCCGAATCTCGCGCTGGGCGAGAATCTCACCTCGCGGCAGAGCCAGGTGCTCGAGGGCCTGCGGCGGGCTTGGTCGAACAAGGAGATCGCCCGCGCGCTCAACATGTCCGAGGCGACGGTCAAGGTCCATGTCCGGCAGGTGATGCGCAAGCTCGGCGCGTCCAATCGCACCCATGCGGTGATCCTGACCACGCCCAACGGCGCCCCGGGCTACCTGGGTGAGCCTTACCGAAATCATTCAGTAATACCAGCGCGCATTGATCAGAACTCATCGGCCCAGGAACGCTGGCCGATGGAGTTGATCCTCCAAGGCTGGTCGATGAGCTCGTTCCACGCCTCGCAGCAGTGGGCGACGATGTCGTCGTAGTCGCGGAAGACGCGGTTCGAGAGCCAATTGTCCGGCATTATGTAGCAAACGCACCAAGCTGAAATACCGTCTTTTGTGGCTAATTCTGCTCGTGGCCGCCTCCCT
>CAYMOD010000172.1:0-5437 GCA_964391945.1 uncultured Rhodobacterales bacterium
GGACATCCGCCTTGCCGGGAGCTTCTACAGCCATGCCGGCGGCGCGATGCCGGTCAACTCGAACGCCATGTCCTGGAACGCCGACATGGTCACGACGACCGGCAACCTCATCATGGATCTGCTCCACAACTTCCACCTGGAGTGCGGGGCGCGGCTCCACAAGCTGCGGGTCTACGAGACGCTGACCGAACCGACCGGGCGCGAGGTCTGCGGCTACCTGCTGGTGCGCGGCTCGGTCCATGCGCATGCCTATGCCCTGGCGCTGAAGAAGCTGACCGGAGTCGCGATCGAGCAGATGCTGCCGACCCCGAACATCCCGCTCGACCGCATCCCGGAATGCCAGAAATACCTCGAATCCGGCAGCCATCGCCGCCTGTACCGGTTCGGCTCGCCCGATTACGGCGCGGCTGCGGGGATCTGGTCGAACGACGAGGTGGCGCTCCCCGGCGATCCGCCCGGCAAACTCGAAGTCGTCGACGGTCCGCCCGACGGCGGCGCCATGCCCGAGCTTGTCGGCAATTACGGCGCCTTCGCCCCGGATTACGCGCCGCAGGAAATGTTCGAGATCGCGGAGCGCCTCTACGTCAAGAGCCGCTGAGGATGGTTGCCCGGTATCGGGCGGGAACGTGGCCTGCCGGTTCCGGAACTGCTCGGAGGCGGCCGGGCGGGAGAGGCGGGTTTGATACCCCGCCCTCTCCGAAGCCGTCCTTGGCCGTGCGCGGGCCGGACGGGCTCGGTCTGCCCGTCACGCCCCGAGACCTCAAGGCCCAAGGCCGGGATTAATGTCGCTCGGCCTGCCAGCACCGCGCCCCGGGAAGAACCGGCGCGCGGGCGCAGCGCAGGACGCCAATTGATGGCGATCACGCCGCCTGCAGCCGCTCGCGCCCGTGCGGCGCCTGCCAGTCGAGATCGGGCCCGATCGGCACGATCCGGTGCGGGTTTATGTCCTCGTGGCTGCGGTGGTAATGCTCGACGATCTGGTCGAAATGTACCGTCTCCGCCACGCCCGGCACCTGGTAGAGTTCGCGCGCATAGGCCCAGAGGTTCGGGTAATCGATCAGCCGCCGCCGGTTGCACTTGAAATGCCCGTGATAGACCGGGTCGAACCGGAAGAGCGTGGTGACAAGCCGCCAGTCCGCTTCCGTCAGCCGCTCGCCAAGGAGATAGCGCCGCGTCGCCAGCCGCTGCTCCAGCCAGTCGAGCGTCTCGAAGACCAGCCGCACCGCCTCGTCATAGGCGGGCTGGCTGGTGGCGAATCCCGCGCGGTAGACGCCGTTGTTGACGGTGTCGTAGACGCGGGTGTTCACCTCGTCGATCTCGGCGCGGAGCGGCTCCGGCCAATAGTCGACGCGGTTGCCGGTGATGCCGTCGAAGGCGGAGTTGAACATGCGGATGATCTCCGCCGATTCGTTCGAGACGATCGTCCGCCGCTCCCTGTCCCAGAGCACCGGCACCGTCACCCGTGTCGTCGCCCGCGCGTCGGCCTCGAGATAGACATCGCGCAGGAAATGCTTGCCGAGCAGCCGGTCGCCGGTCGCACCGGGGAAATCCTGATCGAATGTCCAGCCATCCGCACCCATGAAGGGATGCACGACATCGACGCTGACATGTTCCTCAAGCCCCTTCAGCGCCCGGAAGATCAGCGTCCTGTGCGCCCAGGGGCAGGCATAGGAGACATAGAGGTGATAGCGCCCGCTCGCGGCCGGGAAACCGCCCTCGCCCGAAGGGCCGGGGCTCCCGTCCGCGGTAATCCAGTTGCGGAAGGTCGTCGGCGGGCGCTCGAAGGCCCCCGCCTCGCTGGTGTCGAAACCGCTGGTCTTCCAGACGCCGTCCTGCAGCTTGCCCATGATCCACTCCTTTCGCCGTTTCCCGGAAAGATAATGCCCAGCCGCCGGGAAGGAACCCGTGCGTCCCGCAACGGATCGTTTCCAGGGCGGGGAATGCCTTGCTACACAAAAGCTTCGCTTTGGCGGCTTCCTCTTCCATGGTTAGATATCGGCATCGACTCGGCCGATCGGCCGTTTGAGGTACCGAGTGATGGACGTTCATGCTGCCGGAACACGTCAGGCCCCGGGCATCTCCCGCCTGACGCTCAGGATCGGGGAGGCGTACTACCCGATCCTGTCCCAGGACAGGCAATCCTGCCTCGTGCTGGCGCCTGAAGGCATCCGCCTGCGCGGCTTTGCCGACATCTACGACGGCGAGACCCACCGCGACCGCGCGCTCATCGTCCTTTCGGAACCTGAGGGCGAGTTTGTCCGGCTCACGTGGAAGCGGCGGAGCCCGGTCCTGGCCGCCCCTCCGGGCGACTTCGCGCCCTGACCGCCGCCCGTACCACCCCCGCCCGTACCACTATCACCCGTACCATCATCACCCGCCTCGACAGGCGCGCTCGAGGCCGGGAGCAACTTTCGGGCAGGTTCTTGTTCCTCATCGAAATCAATGGATCGTTTGCAGTTTCACGCGTGGACCCCTCTCACCCGCGTCCCGGCACCACGGGGGCGCGATGCGGCTGAGCGTCACGCGTGACATCTTCGCGCTCCGCCGGCCGTTCACCATCAGCCGCGGCTCGCGCACCCATGCCCACATCCTCACCGTGACGATCGAGGCAGAGGGAGCGACAGGGCGCGGCGAATGCGTGCCCTATGCCCGGTACGGCGAGACGCTCGCCTCGGTCGAGGCGCAGATCGCCGCCCTGCCGCCCCGGTTCGACCGCGCCGCGCTCCAGACCCTGCTGCCGCCCGGCGCCGCCCGCAACGCCGTCGATTGCACGCTCTGGGATCTCGAGGCAAAGCGCACGGGCCGCCCGGTCCGGGAGCTCGCCGGCCTCCCGGAGCCCGGGCCGGAGATCACCGCCTACACGCTCTCGCTGGACACCCCCGAAGCGATGCGCGCCGAAGCGGCGGCGAATGCCCACCGCCCGCTCCTCAAGACCAAGCTCGGCGGCGCGGGCGATCTCGCCCGGATCGAGGCAGTGCGTTCAGGCGCGCCGGACGCGCGCCTCATCCTTGACGCCAACGAGGGCTGGACGCCCGCAACCTACGCCGCGCTCCTCCCCGCCCTCCTCCGCCTCCGCGTCGAACTCGTCGAGCAGCCGCTCCCGGCCGGCGCCGACGAGGCCCTCGCGGACCTCCCCCGGCCGGTCCCGATCTGCGCCGACGAGAGCTGCCACGACCGCGCGAGCCTCCCCGCCCTCGCCGGCCGCTACGATGTCGTCAACATCAAGCTCGACAAGGCCGGCGGCCTGACCGAGGCGCTCGCCCTGCGCGAGGCCGCGATCGCCGCCGGATTCCGGGTCATGGTCGGCTGCATGGTCGGCTCGTCGCTTGCGATGGCCCCGGCGGTGCTCGTGGCGCAGGGGGCGGCCTTCACCGACCTCGACGGTCCCCTCCTCCTCGCCGAGGACCGCGCGCCCACGCTCACCTACGACGCCCTGGGCGTCCACCCGGCGCCGCCTGCGCTCTGGGGATAGAACGCGTTCCGATCCGATTGCATCGGACCGGGCGCTTCCTCTTGCTCACGGGTCGCGAGTTCCGGATCAGCGTGGGCCTCCTGTTTCGAAATTGCTCTGGCGGCTTCTTCGAAGGCGGCGCGTGGGGCAATCCCCGGGTGGCAAGAACCGGCCCGCGCCGCCCTGCCGGCATCGGCGCATGTGGCACAACGGCGCCGCCTCGGCAAATGCACGGTCCGAGGCAGCGGCAGGGCCGGGAAGTGCCTCAAGGAAGCTCCTGCTTCCCCGCCGCGCCGCTTCCAGCCTCGACCGGCCCGAAGCAGCGGCGTCAGGGCAGGCCGCTGCGCGCGGCAGGCGCTGATGCCACCCTTGACCCCGCGCCGCCCCTCGGGCTTGCCTCGCGCCGGATGAAACGGGAGTGGGAACCGATGAGCCGGATCGTCTACGTCAACGGAAAATACCTGCCCGAGGAAGCGGCGACGATCCCGGTCTTCGACCGCGGCTTCCTGTTTGCTGACGGCATCTACGAGGTCACCGCCGTGCTCGACGGCAGGCTCGTCGATTTCCCCGGCCACCTCGCCCGCCTTCACCGCTCGCGCAACGCCCTCGGCATTCCTGCGCCCGCCACCGATGAAGCGATCGAGGCGATCCATCGCGAACTCGTCGCCCGAAACGCGCTTCGCGAGGGTCTGATCTACCTCCAGATTACCCGCGGCCCTGCCGACCGCGACTTCCTGTTCCCGCCCGAGCCGCGGCCGAGCCTCGTCGCCTTCACCCAGGCGCATCCCCTCGTCGAGACCGAGGCGGCGCGCAAGGGCATCCGCATCGTCACCCTGCCCGATCTCCGCTGGGCGCAGCGCGACATCAAGACCGTCCAGCTCCTCGCCGCCTCGCTTGCCCGGATGCAGGCGCGCGATTCAGGCGCCGACGATGCCTGGATGGTCGAACACGGGTTCGTCACCGAAGGCACGTCCGCGAACGCGTGGATCGTCCGCGCGGACGGCACGATCGTCACCCGCGACCTCTCGGCGGCGATCCTCCACGGCATCACCCGCACCGCGGTCCTCGTCTGCGCCCGCGACAGGGGCCTCACGATCGCGGAGCGGCCCTTCACCCCCGAGGAGGCGCGCGAAGCGGCCGAGGCCTTCGTCACCGCCGCCGCCTCCTTCGTCACGCCGGTGATCGCGATCGACGGCAAACCGATCGGCGACGGAATTCCCGGCCCGGTCACGACGCGGCTGCGTGAGATCTACATCGCCGAGAGCCGCCGCCACGCAAGCTGAACCTGCCGGAACTTCTCCGTGGAGGCCGGCGTTTGAGCCGGGAGCCCGCACGTGCCGGGATCCCCGTATCCTTGAGTGAGCCCCGTGCGTCCCGCCCCACCCGAAACCGTCCCGGCCGACACGCCGCCCGAACTTCCCGCGCCTGCCCCCGCCGCCACCTATCCCCGCTGGGCGGTGATCGGCATCTTTCTCCTCCTCGTCATCTTCGCGATGGGCTATGCCCGCAACTTCCTCACGCCGGTGGTACTCGCGATCCTGCTGAAGATGGTGTTCGCGCCGGTGCAGCGTGCCCTCGACCGTTCCGGGCTTGTCCCCGGCATCTCCGCGGGCCTGATCGTCGGCCTGCTGCTCGCGGGTCTTGCCGCGCTCGTCATGTTCCTCGCCGCGCCGGTGAACAACTGGGCCAGCCGCCTGCCGCTCCTCGGGATGGAGATCGAGGCCAAGCTCTCCGAACTGAGCTGGGCCACCGAGGGCATGCGCGAGGCCGCCGCGCAGATGGAGCGCATCGCCAGCGGCGAGGAAGACCCCGACGTCCAGCGCGTCGTCATCGAGGATACCGGCGATTTCGCCAGCTGGGCGATGACCGCGCCGCAGGTGATCGCCCAGCTCTTCTTCACGCTGATCCTGCTGTTCTTCCTGCTCGCCTCCGGCGACATGTTCTACGAGAAGCTCGTGCATGTCCTGCCGACCTTCCACGACAAGC
>CAYMOD010000173.1:0-5408 GCA_964391945.1 uncultured Rhodobacterales bacterium
ACCTGCCGGAGTATTGCCTCGAGCTCGTCACCGGACGTAGCGAACCGGCGCTGCGTATGTGCCGCCGCGACCCGTCCGTCGTCATCGAGCGCGGGCCGACATCCACAAGGCCTTCACCACACTCGGATGCGCCCTCATCTGCCTCAACCAGATCAGATGGTCTTGTTAGATGCTCTTATTGCCTGAAGCCGGTGCAGACCCTCGACAAGTACACCTCCTTCATCACGCACGCCATGCGCTTGACGAGACTCCGATCTTCGCCTTCTGGTGCAGCCGGACGCTGCGCTGATGAGCGGCCGGTGCGATGCCTGCTCCAACGGAGACTCTACAGTCGAGGGGGCAATCTTGTGGCGACTTCCACGAAGCGACGGATCGGGCCGGAGCGGTTGGTGCGCTTCCATACCAGTACGGTCTCGCTGTGGAAGTCGGGGTGCTGGATCGGGCGCACCTCGACGTTCCGACCGAGAAAGCTGATGAGGCTCTCAGGATAGATCGTCACGCCGAGGCCGGCGGCGACGAGACCGATCAGCGCGAGGGTGTTCGAGGCTTCGAGGCGCACCCGCAACTCCATGCCGTTGCTGTGGAAGAGATCCGCGAGGCGCCAGCGGAACTCGCCCCATTCGGTCATGTCCCCAAGGATCAGGTCGAGGCCGGCGAGATCGGCCGAGCGTATCTCCGCCCGCCTCATGAGGGCGTGGTTGCAGGGAGCGACGAGATAGAGCGGGTCGGAAGCGAGCCGGACGCTGTGATAGTCCGTGTGGACGAAAGGGCCGATCATGTAGCCGATGTCGACCTCGTCATTGGCGAGGGCGAGCTTCTGGCCCTGGGTGCGGATGTAGCGGAGCTTCACCTCGATCTGCGGGTGGAGCTGCCGGAAGCGCACGACGGCGCGCGGCATGAGCTCGGTCGCGGCAAAGGCCATGTATGCCACGCGCACTGTGCCGCTCCGGCCCTCGGATATGGCACGGGCGGTCACGACCGACTCGGCGTAGCGCTGGAGCAGCGGCAGATTGTCCTCGTAGAAGCGGCGGCCGGCGGCGGTAAGCATGACCTCGTGGGTGGTCCGCTCGAGCAGCCGGAAGCCAACCGTCTGCTCCAGCTTCTGTATGCGCCGGCTGAGCGCCGACTGGTCGAGATGCAGCCGTTCGGCGCTGCGGCGGAAGTTCAGCTCGTCGGCGACGACGAGGAAGGAATGCACGAGATCGAGCCCGGCCGGGCGATCCATGGAGCCACCTCCAGACTGATGCATACCATGCATTAAGAGGTGCAGACTCGGCAATTCCCGCAAGGCCCGCCCTGGCGCAAGTATCCGCCTCGGGAAGCGGGACACGAGATCTCGCGCAGCCCCGAAAACCCGAAACCTTTCGAAGCGGCCGGCGCATGGGCGTCCGGCAGAGGAGATATTCATGCCCGAGGTGGACACCAAGGAACTCGACCGGATGCTCAACGAGGCGTTCGAGGCGGCGAGCAGGATCTACAAGGAACGCGGCTTCCAGCGCCGGGTCGGCTTCGGCAAGCGGCCGGCGCTCGTCAGCGTCGACCTCGCCAACGCCTGGACCCGTCCGGGCAACCCCTTCACCTGCGACCAGGAGAAGATGAACAACGAGATCATCCCGGGGATGCAGAAGCTGCTCGAGGCCTGCCGCAAGAACGGCCACCCGGTGATCCACGTCACCACCGCCTACGAGATCACCGACCGCAACGCGCCCTTCACCGACATGGGTCTCTGGCACAACAAGATCCCGGTCGACGCGGTCGACCTCGCCAACAAGGATCTCTGGGCGATCGACAGCCGGATCGCACCGGTCGAGGGCGAGTATACCCTGCTGAAGAAGCGCGCCTCGTCGTTCCACGGCACCGAGCTCGCCGGCATCCTGCGGGCGAACAACGTCGACACCATCCTGGTCACCGGCGTCACCGCCTGCGCTTGCGTGCGGCAGACGATCTGCGACGGCATCGCCGACGGCTTCCGCACCATTGCGGTCAAGGAAGCAATCGGCGACCGCGTGCCGGGCGCGGTGGCCTGGAACCTCTTCGATATCGACGCGAAGTTCGGCGACGTCCACACCGTCGACGAGTGCGTCGAGTACCTGAACTCGGTGAGCGGGGCTCGCGCCGCCGCTGAGTAAGCCTCCGAGCACCAGCGCGGAGCGGCGACGGCCGCTCTGCGCCGCTCGAAGCGCGCCCCCGTCGATCGCGGCGCCGGGGCCCCTCAGAAGGAACCTCCGGATGTCACAGCACGGCTCTGCCGCCACGCACGCGGATCCCGCCACCCTGCGCAAGGTCACGACGGCCGCGGTCGCGGGGACGGTGATCGAATGGTTCGACTTCGCGATCTACGGCTTCATGGCGCCGATCATCGCGATCACCTTCTTCCCTCCGGGCGACCGCGTCGCCGGCCTGCTCCAGACCTTCGCCATCTTTGCCGTCGCCTTCGCCCTGCGTCCCGTGGGCGGTGCCTACTTCGGCATGATGGGCGACAGGATCGGTCGCAAGAAGGTGCTGGCCCTGACCGTCCTGCTCATGTCAATCGCCACGGCGGCGATCGGGATCCTGCCAAATTACGCGACGATCGGCATCTGGGCGCCGATCCTTCTGACGCTCGCGCGCTGCCTGCAAGGCTTCTCGGCCGGGGGCGAATATGCCGGCGCCGTCACCTACGTGATCGAGCATGCGCCGGACAATCAGCGCTCGCGCTACTCGAGCTGGATGCCGTCCGCGACCTTTGCCTCCTTCGCACTGGCCGCGCTAATCTCCTATCTGCTGACCGTCGGCCTCTCGGCCGAGACGATGAACGCCTGGGGCTGGCGCGTGCCCTTCCTGCTGGCGGCGCCGCTTGGCCTGGTCGCGCTCTACATCCGCATGAAGCTGGACGAGAGCCCGGTGTTCCAGGCGGTGCTCGACAGCAAGGAGCCTGAGCACGCCCCGCTTCGCACGACGATGCGCGAACAGTGGATCCCGATGGTCCGGCTCGGCGCCTACATCAGCCTGACGGCGCTGTCGTTCTACATCTTCTCCACCTACATGACGACCTTCCTGCGCACGGTCGTCGGGATGTCTCCGGCCCGCGTGCTGCTCTCGAACGTGCTGGCCCTGACTCTCGCCGCCGTGATCGCGCCGTTCCTCGGGGTGATCTGCGACCGGATCGGGCGGCGGCCGACGATGATCGCCTCGGCGGTGCTGCTCGGCGCCCTCGCGGTGCCCGCCTACCTCGTCGCCTCGAACGGCACGCTCGGCTCGGCACTCGCCGCGCAGCTCATGCTCGCCGTCGGCGCGGTCACCGCCAACGTCGTGACCGCAGTCCTGCTCACCGAGGTCTTCCCGACGCGGGTCCGCTACACCGCCTCCGCGGTCACCTACAACGTGTCCTACGCGATCTTCGGCGGCACGGCGCCCTTCGTCGCCACCTGGCTGATCGCCGCGACCGACAACCGTCTGTCACCGGCCATCTACATCACCATCGTGGCAGCCGTGGCCTTCGTGGTTGCGCTCCTCACCCCCGAGACTGCGGGCCGTCCCTTCCGCACGGCGGAAAGGGCAACGCCCGAGGCTCCGTGCTCCGACAAGCCCGTCGCGGCCCACGCCTGGCCCGTTCTTTGAAGACGAAAATGCTGGAGGAAATACGAGATGGCAAGAATAGGTGTCGACGTCGGCGGCACGAACACCGATCTGGTGCTCGAATGCGGCAAGGGCGTCTTCTACCACAAGGTCCCGACAACGCTGAAGAACCAGTCGATCGGCGTGGTCGAGGGGCTCCTGGCGCTCTGCCGGAAGGCTGAGATCGAGCTCGCCGAGGTCGAGATGATCGTTCACGGCACGACCACCGCAACGAACATCACCATCGAGCACAAAGGCTCGGAATGCGGGATGCTCACCACCGAGGGCTTCCGCGACATCCTGCACATCGGCCGGCACAAGCGCCCGTACAACTTCTCGCTGCACTTCGACGTGCCGTGGCAGAGCCAGCCGCTGGTCAAGCGCCGCAACCGCATCTCGATCCGCGAGCGGATCCTGCCGCCCAACGGCGAGATCGAGACCCCGCTCGACGAGGAGGCGGTCCGCGCGGCCTGCGCCCTGTTCCGGCGCCGAGGCATCGAGTCGGTGGTCATCGGCTTCATGTTCGCCTTCCTCAATGACGCCCATGAGCGCCGCGCCAAGGAGATCGTGCTCGAGGAGATGCCGGACGCCTACGTCACGCTCTCCAGCGAGGTCGCCAAGGTGATGCGCGAGTACGAGCGCTTCTCGACCGCGGCGATGAACTGCTACGTCGGTCCGAAGACCGCCTTCTACCTCAACGACCTCGAGTCCCGCCTGCGCGGTGCCGGCGTCGGCTCGAAGCTCCGCATCATGCAGTCGAACGGCGGCGTCTCGACCGTGGAGTCCTGCGCCCGGCGGCCGATCCGCATCCTGATGTCTGGCCCCGCGGGCGGCGTCATCGGCGGCGCCTCCGAGGGCGAGATGGCCGGGGTTGCGAACATCATCACCGTCGATATCGGCGGCACCTCGGCGGACATCTCGACGATTCCCGGCGGCACTGTGAAGATCATGAACCCGCGCGACACCTATGTCGGCGGCCATCCGGTGCTGACCCCGATGATCGACCTCGTGACGATCGGCGCCGGCGGCGGTTCGATCGCCTATATCGACGAGGCAGGCGGCTTCAACGTCGGTCCGCGCTCGGCCGGCTCGGAGCCCGGACCGGCCTGCTACTGCCGGGGTGGCGAGGAGCCGACCGTGACCGATGCCCAGGTGGTGCTCGGCCGGCTGGACCCGGATCTGGCGCTCGGCGGCGACCTGCAGCTCGACCCGGAACTGTCGCGCAAGGCGGTCGAGGAGAAGGTGGCGAAGCTGCTCGGCCTCAGCGTGACCGAAGCCGCGCTCGGCATTCTGAAGGTCATCAACAACAACATGGCGCTCGCCATCCGCTCAAACTCGGTCGCCCGCGGCATCGACCCGCGCGAGTTCTCGATCATGCCGTTCGGCGGCGCCGGGCCGCTGCACGGCGTGGCGCTGGCCGAAGCGGTCTCGGCGAAGGACGTGATCGTGCCGGTCGCGCCCGGCATCAATGCGGCGGTCGGCCTGCTGAAGTCCGACCTCAAGTACGAGCACACCGAATCGGGGCTCGTGGAGCTGCGTGCCGCAACGGACGCGGATCTCGGACGCCTCAACACCGCTTGCGAGGTGCTGCGCGAGCGGCTGCACGAGGAACTCGATGAAGACGGGATCCCGCGCGCCGACCAGGTGATCGAGCTCATTGCCGAGTGCCGCTACCACGGCCAGGGCTTCGAGCTGCGCGCGGCAGTGCCCGACGGTCCAGTGACGCAGGAAAACAAGTCGGTGATCATCGACAGCTTCCACGCTCAGCACCAGGTCGACTACGGCTACAGCTACCCCGAGCAAGAGGTCGA
>CAYMOD010000174.1:0-5383 GCA_964391945.1 uncultured Rhodobacterales bacterium
GGTCTGAAGGCCCGCTTATTGCCGGTCGCTCCTTCCGCGTCAACCGAATGGGCCGGGAGTTCATGTGGGTCATGGGCGAAGCGGACGGAGCCTGCATCGCGGTTTTCCAGCCCGCTGCCCCGGTCCTCGTCGGCTTGCGTCCGTGCTCGCACGGGCGTCGCGGCGATGTTCCAGCTTGCGCATTTCGCCACCGATCACAGGTCGCTTCGGGGCGCGGAGGTCGGGTAGCCGCGACCTTTCGTCGTTTCAGATAATAGCTGCGACCCATGCGAAACCGTCATTTGCCGCAGGAAACGAGCGGTTGCGCCGTTCTCCAGCCACTGGAACCCACGATGCGACATTCAGGAGAAATGCATCAATGGAACTGGAAACAAGACAATCATCGTCATTGGAGCAAGTAGCGGAACAGGCGCGGCCGGAAAGGGGAGCCCGGGCGGCGTCCAGGGCCGGGCTGATCGATCTGGCGCAGTCGCCGGTTTCGGACCATGTCGCAGATGGCATTCGCGTGAATGCGTTGTGGCCCGGAAGCATGGTCACGCCGGCAGAGGGAGAAGGAAATCCGGATGTTCTGGACTTCATTGCGAATCTGCGCCCGATGAAGCGGATGCAAGCGAAGGAGATCGCCCAGGCTGCCCTGTTCCTTCTGTCCGATCGGTCGAGCTTCGTGACAGGAAGCCCGATGATCGTGGATGGCGGCATCTCCGTTCGGCTGACATAGCGGTCACGGCGATCACCATACGTCCCGGTCTCCTTCAGGAGCCTCGCGGACAGGCTCCAAGGGAGGTGTGCAGTGCCGCCACTTCGGGCTTTCCGAAGCGGAGGCGAGAGCATAGGGTCCGGGCCGATCAGAATGCGACCTGAACGCGAGGAGGACAGGCATGGCCGAGTGGAAGGATCCGGAGAACACGCTGGTGATCGAGGTCGATACCGGCGCGGGGAAGGGTGAGGTCATCGTCGAGATGCTGCCGGACGTCGCCCCGAAACATGTCGAGCAGATCAAGGCGCTCGTCCGTGGCGGCGAATATGATGGCGTTGTCTTTCATCGCGTCATCGAGGGTTTCATGGCGCAGACCGGCGACGTGAAGCATGGGCGCGCAGGCGGCGCCCTCGGCCGGGCGGGAACCGGCGGTTCGGACCGGCCGAATCTGCCGGCGGAGTTCTCCAAACTTCCCTTCGATCGCGGCGTCCTCGGCATGGCGCGGGCGCAGAATCCGGATTCCGGCAATTCTCAGTTCTTCATCATGTTCAACGAGGGGCATTTCCTGAACGGGCAATACACCGTCTGGGGGCGGGTGATCTCGGGCATGGAACATGTCGATGCCATTCCCCGCGGCGAGCCGCCGGCGAAACCGGGCGTGATGAATTCGGTGCGGATTGCCGCGGATCTCGCGTCATGAGGCGGCTTGTCCTGGCGGCGGCGCTCGCAGCACTCGGCGGTGCGGCGGCGGCGCAGGAGGCCGATCTCGTCCTCGAGGTGGCGGGCAAGGGAGAGATCGCCATCGACCTCTTCGAGGATGAGGCGCCGGCGCATGCCGAGCGGCTGCGGACCCTCGCGGCGGAGGGTGCCTATGACGGTGTGGTGTTCCATCGAGTGATCGATGATTTCATGGCGCAGACCGGCGATGTCGAGTTCGGGACGGCCGAGGCTTTCGGCACGGGCCGTGCCGGTACCGGAGGGTCGGATCTGCCTGACCTGCCGGCCGAATTTTCGGACATCTCGTTCGATCGCGGCATCGTCGGCATGGCGCGGGCGGCTGATCCCGACTCGGCCAATTCGCAGTTCTTCATCATGTTCGACGCGGCGCCGCATCTCGATGGGCAGTACACGGCGGTGGGCCAGGTGGTCGAGGGCATGGACGTGGTCGATGAACTCAAGCGCGGCGACGGGCCGAACGGCGTGGTCGCGGAGGAGCCGGACGTGATCGAGCGGGCGCGGGTCGCGGGCGGGGAGTAGCGCGCGCCCCGCTGGCCGGGGTGGAAGGCGATGGTGTCGAGGTCCGGCCATCCGCCCTTCGGCGCGGCAACGCCTGTCCCGGAGCGGCCACGGGATCGTGCGGCGCTACTTGGTGGTCGGAAGCTGGATCGCCGAGACCTGATCGTCGATCGCGGCGCGATCGACACCGCTGGCGGCGACGTGCGAGAGATCCGTCTCCTCGATCCGGCGCCATCGGCCGGCGTGGAAGATCTCGAGCGGCCGGAAGTGGCGCTTGTAGTCCATCTTGGGCGAGCCCGGCACCCAGTAGCCGAGATAGACGTAAGGCAGTCCGGCCTCGCGCGCCATCGCGACATGATCGATGATGATGTAGGTGCCGAGCGAGCGAGCGCCGAGATCGGGGTCGTAGAAGGAGTAGACCATCGACACCCCGTCGGAGAGCACGTCGGTCAGGCAGACGGCGATGAGTTCGTCCTCGAGATGGTACTCGATGACGCGGGAACGCACCGGCGTCTCCTCCACCATCGCGGAGAATTCATGGATATCCATGTCGGCCATGCCGCCGGTGGCGTGGCGCGCCTCGAGGTAGCGGCGGAAGAGCCGGTACTGCGCCTCGGTCGCCCGCGGGTTGCTGGCGACGCGGGTGAGCCCCGCGTTGCGGCGAAGAAGGCGGCGGTGCGTCCGCGAGGCGCGGAAGTCGGCCGCGACGATGCGGGCCGACAGACAGGCCGAGCAGCCGGCGCAGGACGGGCGGTAGACGACGTTCTGGGAGCGGCGGAAGCCCTGATGCGACAGGGTGTCATTGAGCGCGGCGGCACCGTCGCCGTGAAGCGCGGTGAAAAGCTTGCGCTCGATCTTGCCGGCGAGATAGGGGCACGGCTGTGGCGCAGTCACGTAGAACTGGTGCGATCGGGGCAGGCTGTGGCGCATGGCATGTCCAAGTTGCGTTACTTACCCGAATCCCTCCGGCCCAAATCTCTCCGGCTTGTCCGCCCGTATCGACGGCGGCATCGACGGGACGGTCCGGCCGGTCGACCGCACCCCGCAGGAGAAGCTAACAACAGGTCTCGCATCGGAGCAACACCCTTCGCCACGGCCCGGGCGGTGTGCCGTGCACCTGGCCGCGCATCAGGCCGGCGTGCGGATCGCCGCGGCCCGCAGCACGATGTCGTGGAGCGTCTGGCCGTAGCGGGTGGCGAGCACGGTGGCGCCGCTCACGAGCAGCGGGATCGTGAAGATCAGACTCAGCGTGTAGAGGCCGACATGCGCGAGCGCCATGCCGAAGCCGAACCGCTCGCCATCTGCGTCGCGGAGCTCGATCCCCATCAGCCGCATGCCCCAGGTCGCCGAACGCCCCGAGAGGGTGGTGACACGGTAGAGGAAGGAGAGCGTCGCGTAGATCGCCGGCGCCACGAAGAAGCCGAGGCCGAGCGTGAGCACGCCGAGGACGGGGATCACGATCAGCGAGGCGGCGCCGACGATCAGGAAGTCGACGCCCCAGGCAACCAGTCGCTTTGCCGGCACGCCTTCGTAGAACGTCCGGTCGAGGGCGGGATCGGGGAGTCCGGGCAGGCGTGGAAGATAGGTGTCGATCGTGTCGGTCATGGCATCCTGATCCTTGCTTGGCCTGCTAGATGGTTGCCGGCCGGGCAGCGCGCAAGTCCGCCAGAGCAGCGGTAGCGGAGGATCTTCGGGCCCGGTGAACAGCGGATCGACCCTCGCGCCGGTGCGGCGGGAAACATCGAGGCTGGGGATCGCGCGTATCACCGCGATGCACGCCCGCTGCCTGTCCCTGGCAAGTCTCATCGTCCAGAAGGCATGCGGCATGTGGCTGCGCGCCCGCGTCTCCTCGAACGATCGTCCGGTCGCCCCTTGTGGCGGTGCGTCTGCAGCAACGGGAGCGGCAATCACGCGACAGCGCGTCCGGTGCTGATGAGAAGGTTAATCTCCTTGATATTTGCTCGCCTGAAGGTAGTGGTGCGCGGGTCGCGACATTCCGAGGCAATCTTTCGCGTGTCGCAAGAATGATCCCCTCTCCGGAGCAATCAACGATGTCTATCCCTGCCCTCCGTGCTGCTTCTGCCCTGCCGCTGCTGCTCGTCGCGGCGGCATGGCCGCCCGTCACCGCGGAGGCGGCGGGGATCGAGCGCATCGTGCCAACGGTGCGGCCATTGCTCCGGGAGGGCAATTACCTCGAGTTCAACTACGCCCATGTCTGGCCGGATGTGCGCGGACGGGACGCGGACACGACACTGCTCGGCGGCCCGGGTCTCGTCGGCGGGTCGATCCGCGGCATCCTCGACGATTACGGCCAGTTCAGCCTCGCGCTGAAGGGAGTGCTGGGCGACCGGCTCTCCTACCAGTTCGTGATCGACGAGCCCTGGGGCGCGAAGACCCGCTACGGGCAGGGCAGCTTTCCCGACGCCTTTTCCTATGCCGGGACGCGGGCCGACCTCACCAGCCATGCGCTCACCGCCATGCTCGCCTATGACGTGACGGCCAATTTCATGGTCTACGGCGGGGTGAGGACGCAGCGCACCGATGCCGAGGCGTCGATCCCGTTTCTCAACGATTACACGATTGAAACCGACACCGACGTGGCCTTTGGCTATATGCTGGGGGCGGCTTATCATATCCCGGAGATCGCGCTGGCGGTTGCGCTCACCTACCATTCGAAGATCGAGCATGATTTCGCCGTGGTCGAGAGTCTGGGCGGTGGGCCGGGGGTGGCGGGCAGGTCCGGTTTCAACACGCCGCAATCGCTCACCCTCGAATTCCAGAGCGGGGTGGCGGCGAACACGCTCATCTTCGGCTCCGTCCGCTGGGTGGAATGGACCGATTTCATGATCGCGCCGCCGGTCTATGCGGCCATGACCGGCGATCCGCTCGTCCGCTACGACGCCGACTGGTGGACCTATTCCTTCGGCGTCGGGCAGCGGATCAGCGAGAGCTGGTCGGGGGCGTTGATGGCGTCTTACGAACCGGCGGAGGACGCGGGCAAGCTGATGACCCTCGGCCCGGTCAATGGGCGGACCACGGTGGGGGCGGCGCTCACCTATACCCAAGGACCGCTGGAGCTTACCGGCGCCTTCACCTACGGCTGGCTCGGCGAGACCGAGAACCAGCTCGAGACCGAGTTCTCGGATGGCGACTTCGCCGCGCTCGGGCTGCGGATGGGCTACGCGTTCTGAGCCCGCTTGCTCCCGCCGCCCGCGCCCGCTAGCGAGGGGGGGAAGGCGAGGAGGTGGTCCATGATCTACGACAGTCCCATGGCCTGGCGGAACGCCGCGCACAAGCGGGTGGCGCTGTTCGGCATGTCGGGTCTCGGCAAGACGACGACCTCGGCCATGCTGCGTCAAGAGGCGGAGTGGTTCCACTACTCCGTCGATTTCCGTATCGGCACCCGCTACATGGGCGAGCATATCGTCGACAACTTCAAGCGCGAGGCGA
>CAYMOD010000175.1:0-5364 GCA_964391945.1 uncultured Rhodobacterales bacterium
GCCACGTTCTTCTCGACGCTCATATGCGGGAAGAGCGCATAGGACTGGAACATCATGTTGGTCGGACGGTCGTAGGGCGGAATGCCGGCCATGTCCTCGCCGTCGATGAAGATCCGCCCCTCGCTGGGGTCCTCGAACCCCGCGAGCATCCGCAGCAGCGTCGACTTGCCCGATCCCGAGCCGCCGAGAAGGCAGAAGAGCTCGCCCCGCCAGACATCGAGGCTGACGGACTCGACCGCAGTGAAATCCCCGAAATGCTTGGTCAATTTCTCGATGCGGAGGAACGGCTCCTCCTCTCCCGTCACCCAGGGGCGGCGGGTGGCGGCGGGCAGGATCTTCTCCATGAAGGCTCCGACAACGCTTCGCGGGCCCGTCGCCCACAATTCGCGCGGGAGCTTAGTGACCTGCCCCGCCACCTGTCTAGGGCGGAGCAGGCGGTGCTCCGGGGTCTGTGGCCCGGGCGCCGGCGGCGGAAATCGGGCTCGCGCGTCCGCCCGTGCTCAGTAGAAGTCCGAGATCTCGTCCGCCCCGGTCTCGACCTCCTCGAAACGGCGCATCAGGACAACGTGCAGCACCGCGCCGATGAGCGCGCCGATCACCCAGCCGAAGCCCTGGAGCGCGCCGAGCGCCGGCATCCAGACGGTCGCGATCGAGAACACCGCGGCGATCCCGAAGGCGATGATGGCGGTCCGGTTCCAGCCGCCGTCGTAATAGTAGTTGCCGCCGGGCCGGTTCGAGAACAGGTCCTGCACGTTCAGCCGCTGCTTGCGGATGATGTAATAATCGGCGACGAGGATGCCGTAGAGGGGCGCGAGCACGGCGCCGAGGGTATCGACGAAGCCGGCGATTCCCATGTTCGAGATCACGCCGACCCAGAGACCGCCGATGAAGAAGGCGATGAGCGCGGTGATGAGGCCCCCTGCCCTCGCACTGATCCGCGACGGCGCGAGATTGGCGAGATCGTAAGCCGGCGGAATGAAGTTGGCGACGAGATTGATGCCGACTGTCGCCGCAAAGAAGGTGAAGGCAGCGATGAGGGTCAGCCAGATGTTGTCCACGCGCTCGATGATATCGGCGGGATTGGTGAGCCGCTCGCCGAAGAGGACGACCGTACCCGCGGTGATGAAGAGCGCGATGAAGGAGAAGAAGGCCATCGACACCGGCAGGCCCCAGAAATTCCCGATCCTCATCTGCCGCTCGGTCTTCACGAAACGCGAGAAGTCACCGAAATTGATCACGACCGCCGCGAAATAGGCGATCATCGTGCCCATCACGGCGAAGAAGGCCACGACCGGCCCGCGCGGGTTCTCCGCGCCCTCACCGCTGAAGATGTTGCCCATCTCGGTGAGGAGACTGTTGCCGGCCTGCCACCAGATGGCGAACGCGAGCACGACCATCACCAGGTAGACGAAGGGCCCCGCGAAATTCAGGAAACGCCCGACCCAGTCAATGCCCATGATGAAGAGGCCGACCTGGAAGATGGTGACGACGCCGTAGGAAACCCAGTCGATCCCGGTCATCCCGAGAAAGGCAGTACCCCCCGGCTCCACCCCGAGAAGCGAGCGGATCAACAGCGCGACCGCGGTCGAGGCGAAATAGGTCTGCACGCCGTACCAGAAGATCGCGACGATGCCGCGCACGAGGGCGGGGAATTTCGCGCCCTGCACGCCCATCGAGGCCCGGGCGATCACCGGATAGGGCACGCCGTATTTCACGCTCGGCCTGCCGGTCAGGTTGACGAGCACCATCACGAAGAACCCGGCGAGCACGATCGCCGCAAGCGTCGCCCAGCCGTTCAGCCCGTAGCTGAGGAACAGCGACGCCGCCAGCGTGTAGCCGAACAGGCTCTGGATATCGTTGTTCCAGACGTTGAAGATCTCGAACCAGCCCATTTCCGCCTTTCCGGCGGCAGGGGCGCGAGATCGAGATTCCAGAGTGCGCCATCCTTGTTGCGTATCTCGAGCGGTGCGTGGGCCATTCTCATTACCTCCCTGCTGGCGCTTCCGCGACACCGCCAGGGTGTCAGCCTGTTCTTTGCAGGCGTCTTGGTAGCGCACCCGGCATATTGAACAGGGTATCGAAGCCTGTCGAGCGGTGGCGGGCGTCGTGGCGATGCAGGCCGGAATAGACAGAATGCAGACGATGCTCCGGCGCAGATCAGCGCCCGGAGATCATGCCGCTGCTGCTGTGTTGAACTTCCGTTCGTGTTTCGTTTGCGCTGCGCCGTCGGCTGCGCGATCCTGACCCTGGATGCAGTAGTGGGCATGGGGCAATGCGCAGGATATTGCTGGTGTTGATGCTGTTGTTGCCGGGAGGTGCGGTGGCTTCCACCTGTCCCGAGGCGCGACCGGAAGGGACGCGGATCGACCTCCACGGCACCCGGCTTGTTGCGGCGCACCGGACGCAGGTGATCGCCGGCGGACCGTCGCACCCGCGCGCTGTGCGCTCATCCGCGAAGGAAATTTCCGGGCGGAACCGGACTCCAGCGTCATGATCGCGGAGGACATGGCGCTGCTCGGACTCCGCTCCAATGGCGATTGCGATCCCGTACTTCTCGTCGCGGCAACGGGTGACAGCTGGCACTTTGACGATGATGGTGCCAGCGCGGCCGATGCCCGGATCACGATCCCTGCGCCCTCCGCCCACCGTTACCAGGTCTGGCCGGCACCCTCGGCCGCGGCACCTGCCGGGCACAACTCGTGCTGCAATACGGATCCGGGCAGGGCCGCCCGTGATCCGCCGCTGATCGGGGCTGATCTTGTGGCCACACAAAAGCTCTACCCAAGCTGTGGGTATCGCCGTATAGTGTCGGGGATCAACAGGAGGTCCAACCTTCCATGCGCTGCCCATTCTGCGGCAACATCGATACCCAAGTCAAGGACAGCCGGCCTGCGGAGGATCATGCCTCGATCCGCCGCCGGCGCTTCTGCCCGAATTGCGCGGGGCGGTTCACCACCTACGAACGGGTGCAGCTGCGCGACCTCGTCGTGATCAAGAAGAACGGCAAGCGTGAGCCCTTCGACCGCAACAAGCTCGAACGCTCGATCCGGATCGCGCTCCAGAAGCGGCCGATCGAGGCCGAGCGCATCGAGCAGATGGTCTCCGGCATCGTGCGCCGGCTGGAATCGCTTGGCGAAATCGACATCCCCTCGGACCGGATCGGCGAGATCGTGATGGAGACCCTTGCCCGGATCGATACCGTTGCCTACGTCCGCTTCGCGAGCGTCTACAAGAATTTCCAGGCCGCCGACGATTTCGAAGACTTCGTCGCGGAACTCCGGCCACCGACGCCTCTCCACGACAACGCCTGATCGATGCCGGCGCGTCCCCCAGACGCGCGGTGGCCCGAGACCCCGCGAACGACCGGTCCCCACTCGCCCGCGCGCGACGAAGCCTTCATGCGTTCGGCGCTCGCGCTGGCGGCCCGCACCCTCGGGCGCTCCGCCCCGAACCCCGCCGTGGGTTGCCTCATCGTCCGCGACGCCCGCATCGCTGGTCGCGGCTGGACGCAGCCTGGCGGCCGTCCGCATGCCGAGACGATGGCGCTCGCCCAGGCGGGCACGGCGGCGCGGGGAGCCACTGCCTATGTCACCCTCGAACCCTGCGCCCATCACGGCAAGACGCCGCCCTGTACCGGAGCCCTGATCGCCGCCGGCATCACGCGCGTGGTGATTCCGCTGGTCGATCCTGATCCGCGCGTCTCTGGCCGCGGCGTTACCATGCTCGAAACGGCCGGCATCGCCGTCACCCGCGGCTGCCTCGAAGCGGAAGCGGCGGCGGTCAACCGCGGCTTCCTCACCCGCATCCGTGCGGGCCGGCCCTGGCTCACCCTGAAGCTCGCGCAGTCGCTCGACGGACGGATCGCTACCGCCGCAGGCGAGAGCCGGTGGATCACCGGCCCCGAGGCGCGGCGCGAGGTCCATCTCGCACGCGCGCAAGCCGACGCCGTTCTCATCGGCTCCGGCACCGCGCGCGCCGACGATCCGATGCTTGATGTGCGGTCCATCGGCCTTGCGAAGGCGAACCCGGTCCGGGTGATCGTCTCGGGCCTCCTCGATCTTTCGCCCGCCTGCCGGCTCGGGGCGAGTGCCCGGGCGATTCCGCTCTGGCTCATGCATGCGCCTGATGCGCCGGCCGCGCGCCGGGCGGCCTGGGAGGCGACGGGGGCCACGCTCATCGAGATTCCGAGGGGTGCGGACAGGCGTCTCGACCTCGGCGCCGTTCTTGCCGGGCTGGGCGCGCGGGGTCTTACCCGTGTGCTCTGCGAAGGCGGTGCCGGCCTCGCTGCGGGACTGATCGCCGACGACCTCGCCGACGAGATCGTTACCTATACCGCCGGCATTGTCATCGGCAGCGAAGGCACGCCCGCTGTCGCGGGGATCGGACTTGCCAGACTCGCCGATGCGCCGCACTACCGCTTCGCAGGTGCGCGCGCCATAGGCGCCGATCTCCGCTCGGAATGGCGGCGCGCCTGAACCGCATCGCCGGCGGCTGCAGAATCTGGTGCCCTGCGGGGGAGCCGTTCACCCCTTGTCCGCGGCGCCTCCGCGCACTACCACCCCGGGAAAGGGAGGGCGCATGTTCACCGGCATCATCACAGACGTGGGAGAGATCCTCGCGCTCGAGGATCGCGGCGACCTGCGTGCGCGGATCGCCTGCGACTACGAGATCGAAACAATCCTGCTCGGCGCCTCGATCGCCTGCGATGGGATCTGCCTGACAGTGGTCGAGCGTGGCCACGAGGAAGGGCGCGGCTGGTTCGCGGTCGATGTCTCGGCCGAGACGGTCTCCAGAAGCAACCTCCGCCGCGGCCGCGTCGCCTGGGCTCCGGGACGGCGCGTCAATCTCGAACGCGCGCTCCGGGTCGGTGACGAACTCGGCGGCCATATCGTCTCCGGCCATGTCGATGGCACGGCCGAGATCGAGGCGCTCCGGCCGGAGGGCGACAGCCTGCGCGTCACCTTCCGTGCCCCCGATGCGTTTGCCCGTTTCATCGCGCCCAAGGGGTCGGTCGCCCTCAACGGTACCTCGCTCACCGTGAACGAGGTCGAGGGCAGCCGGTTCGGCGTCAACCTGATCCCGCATACCCGCGCGACCACCACCTGGGACGATATCGCCGCTGGCGATCTCGTCAATCTCGAGATCGACACCCTTGCCCGTTACGTCGCCCGGCTCCGGGAACTCGACGGGTGAGCCCGGGTCTTCTGGCCTTTCCCGCCCTCCTGCGTTATCTGCCTTCAGCAAGCGACACCAGCCGAGTCCCATGACCTTTCATTCTTCATCGTCCTATGAGGATGCGATCTCGCCCGTCGAGGAGATCATCGAGGACGCGCGCAACGGCCGCATGTTCATCCTCGTCGATCA